>DASZML010000254.1:0-6347 GCA_035551875.1 Rhizomicrobium sp. | reverse complement strand
GTCATGCCCTTCGCCGGAAACGGCTCTTTCTCGGTGCCGCGCGGCTTCTCGGCGAGGAACATGGAAAGCCCGCGATAGTCTTTCGTGTTCGGATCGGTGCGTACGAGCAGCGTCATCATATCCGCGCGCGCGGCGTGCGTGATCCAGGTCTTGTTGCCGTGGATTTTGTATGTGTCGCCGTCGCGCACAGCGCGCGTGCGAAGGCTGCCAAGATCGGACCCGGTGTTTGGCTCGGTGAACACGGCCGTCGGCAGAATTTCGCCGCTTGCAATTTTCGGCAGCCAACGCTTTTTCTGTGCCTCGGTACCGCCGTTCAAAATGAGTTCGGCAGCGATTTCCGAGCGGGTGCCGAGCGAGCCGACGCCGATATAACCGCGACTCAGTTCTTCCGACACAACGCACATCGCAGCTTTTGACAAACCAGCGCCGCCAAACTCTTCTGCGATGGTGAGGCCGAAAACGCCCAGCGCGCCCATCTCGTTGACGACATCGAGCGGAATGAGTTCGTCGCGCAGATGCCATTCGTGCGCGAACGGTGTCACTTTCTCCTGCGCGAAACGATAGAACTGCTCGCGCACCATGCCCATCGTCTCGTCGAGGCCCGGATCACCGTAGAACATCGCGCCCGCATGCATGCCGAGATAGTCGGCTATGGCCGCGCGCACGTCTGGCTTATTGCCCGCGGTGACGAGGTCAGTTGCAACGCGCCAGAAGTTTGCGAAATCCGTATCGCTCACACCGAGATCGTGAGGTCGCGCGATCTCGTTCTGGCTCATCATGATGCCACCAGCCATCTGCGCGAGATATTCGCCGAACGCGCACAGCAGGATATTCTGCTCGAACGTTCCAAAGCCGCCTTCATCGGTCAGGCGATGCGCCCATCGCGCCATCTGGCGCAGTGCCTCTACGTACGTTGCATACCAGGAGAGCGCATGGGCGGCGCGCTGTTGCCGGTCCACCGAACTCGCGGAGACTTTGCCGTCTTTCGTCACAAGCTTGGCGACCGATGTCCGTCCAGCCGCAACGAATTTCTCGCCAGCCACGACCGCCGCATCGCAATTCTTCAACAGGTCGGGAGCTGCAATCATTGTCGGGCTTTCAAATGTCGGTGTCGAAAGGCACCAGCATCATAAGCTCAGAGGCTACGCCTTGATCCAGCCCGCTCTACGTGGAATTACGCGCGCGAGGCTTCGATCACATCCTCGAAGGTCCTCATGCCGGGACGTTGCGCGTTCACCAGCACGGCCATGTTGCCGGGCAAATGTTCGTTCTTCCACATCTTGGTATGCGCGCGCGGGATGTCCGCCCACGGAAAAACTTCCGACATGCAAGGATCGAGGCGGCGCTCCACCATCAGGCGGTTGGCTTGCCATGCCTGCATCAGGTTGGCGAAGTGCGAGCCTTGGATACGCTTCTGGCGCATCCACACGTAACGCGCGTCGAAGGTGATGTTGTAGCCGGTGGTGCCGGCGCAGAACACGACCATGCCGCCGCGCTTCACGACAAGGCACGACACGGGAAACGTCGATTCACCCGGATGCTCAAACACCATGTCGACATCGTTGCCTTTGCCGGTAATGTCCCAGATCGCTTTGCCGAATTTGCGCGCTTCCTTCGTCCACGCATCGTATTCCGACGTGTTGACGGTGGGCATCTGGCCCCAGCAGTTGAAATCCTTGCGGTTGATCACGCCCTTGGCGCCAAGTGAGAGAACAAAGTCGCGCTTGCTCTCGTCGGAGATCACGCCGATCGCGTTCGCGCCGGATACCGCGCATAGCTGAACCGCGAACGATCCCAAGCCGCCGCTGGCGCCCCAGATGAGTACGTTATGTCCGGGACGCAGGATATGCGGGCGGTGACCGAAGAACATGCGATAGGTGGTTGCTAATGTGAGCGTGTAGCAAGCCGCTTCTTCCCACGTCAGATGCTTGGGGCGTTCCATAAGCTGGCGATCCTGCACGCGGCAGAATTGCGCGAACGATCCATCCGGCGTCTCATAGCCCCAGATGCGTTGCGACGGCGAGAACATCGGATCGCCGCCATTACATTCTTCATCATCGCCGTCGTCCTGATTGCAATGTACGACGACCTCATCGCCGACTTTCCAGCGCGTCACCTTCGATCCGACAGCCCACACGATACCGGACGCGTCGGAGCCTGCGATGTGATAGGGGTTTTTATGACTGTCGATAGGCGAAACTGGTGTGCCAAGACCAGCCCACACGCCGTTGTAGTTCACCCCAGCGGCCATCACGAGAATGAGCACATCGTGAGAGTCGAGCGACCAGGTTGGCACAACTTCCATCTGAAAGGATTTTTTGGGTTCGCCATGACGTTCCTTACGAATCGTCCAGGCGTGCATGTTCTTTGGAACGTGCCCGAGCGGCGGGATCTCGCCGATCTCATAAAGGTCTTTGTAGACTTCAAGCTGCGGCTTCGCTTCGGCGGATGCCATGACCCCTCGCTCCTGCAAATTCCCTGACAAAACGCGCGTGTTGCCAAAACGCGCGTGTTGCCCATGCGGGCGCGCAGTAGGGATCAGGATTTGTTGCAACGCAACAGAAAAGTCACATAGAGGCTGTGGAGGGTAAATTTTGGCAATAATGTTGCGACGTCTACAAGCCTGACCGACGATGAAAGCCCGCTTTTCTGGGCTTTTCGCCCTTCGCTTTGGCGGCAATCTCTTTGACCTTCACGGTCTGGCGAATGGAGAGCGACGACGCGAGCGGGCCCTTTTCCGGATCGCCAAACGCCCGGCCATAGGTTTCGAGTCGGCCTTCGACCGAGCCGAGAAATTCGCCTTCCCAGTCCGAAAGTTTGACGCCGGATTTTTCGGCTGCGAAGCGCGCCTTGCGAAGTGTCTTCAACGCCGTGCGTTTGGCCTTCGCGCGTTCGGCATCGCGGAGCTCTTTGAAGCTCTTCCGCTCTTGCGATGGTTTGCCGAACGCCACGAATGCCTCAATGCGCGAAATGCGAGTCGCGTTCGCCCGCTTTCACCGCGCCCGGAATGGAATCGATCGCGACAGGGCAGGTGAAGTGGCTGGAGATCGCACACAGCGGATTATACGCATCGTTGAAATCGATGGTGACCTTTTTTGGCGGAAACGCGCCGAAGTCTGACACATCGACATAGCGTCCCGCCCCGTAGGTATCGCTGCCGGTGAGATCGTCACGGAAGAATGCGGAGGCGTCTTTTATGTGTTTAGGATCGTTGCTGCCGCCATACAGCGGAAGCGTCACAGGCTTTCCGTTCGCTGTGAAATGCGCGTCACCGACGTGATAAAATTGCTTGTCCGTCCCACGCGATGTGCGGAACACGCGCGCCGGCAGTTTCGGATCGGGCGTGAAGCTGGCGGTGATGCGCCATTTGGGATCGTACTGATAATAGATCACGCCGTGAAAACGTTTCAGTTGCGGATTCTGCTGATTGTAAACGAAAATGCGCCAGCCGATCACGTTTGCTGACACTTGCGTTTCCTGTCCGCTGACATCGACATCTTTGTCGATGGGAATGCTCTTTGTTAGCTCTTCGGCGGCGAGCCGCTTGCCATCTTGCGTGACGAAAATCTGGCTACCCGTGTAAGTGATTGTCAGTACGCCCTTCGCGTTGGGATCGCTGACGAAGTGGTAGCTCGCGGGGTCGCCTTTCGTGCCGACCAGTACAGCCGTGTCGCCGTCATGTAGATAGGCGTCGCCCTGAATCTTCAGGACGGCACGGGGGATTGCCGTGTATTCCTTATTGGCGCCGTCCCAGCCCGCCTTCCAGTCCTTGAGCATCGGCGCAGGCCCAGCTGCGCCGAGCAGAATGACCGCTGTCAAGACCGGCAAAATCCTCGTTTTCATAGGCGTAATTCCCCGAAAATCATGCGCCGGACAGCCTAGGCGGCGCTCCGGGTTAAGCAAGCGGCAAGGGCGCTGCCGATACATTTTGGCAATGAATTTCGCGCGGTCCCGGCCGGATTGGAGCGTGATCGCATTCGCGGTCGCGACGGCCTATTTCGTCTTTCTGGCCGCGATGTTCGTGGGTGGTTTCTGGCTGCGCGACGGCCATGGCCACATCATCGCGAATGACTTTATCGATGTGTATGCTGCGGGTGTATTGACGAACGCTGGCCACGCCGCATCGGCATATGACTGGCACGCGCATCATGTTGCAGAAAGGGCCATCGCCGGTGCGTTCCCCGGCTATTACGGTTGGCACTATCCGCCGCAATTCCTGTTCATCGCATCGTTGCTTGCGCGGTTTCCGTATTTTGTCGCGTTTGCATTGTGGGTGCTCGCAACACTCCCGTTGTTTGTGTTTGCCGTCGCGCGCATCGCGGACGACAAGAGTGCGTGGCTTATCGCACTCTCATTTCCGGCGGTGCTTCTGGATGTCTATGTCGGACAGAACGGATTTGTTTCTACCGCGCTGATCGGCGCGGTGTTGCTCATGATGAAAGACCGTCCGTGGCTCAGCGGCGTCTTCCTCGGCCTCCTCGCCTATAAGCCGCAATTCGGAATCCTGTTTCCGTTGGTGCTGATCGCGAGCGGACAGTGGCGTGTGATTGCATCTGCAACACTAAGCGTCGCGTTGGTAGCGCTGGCTTCGACGCTCGCGTTCGGCCCGCAAATCTGGATGGCTTTTCTACATTCGGTTCCTGTGACCACACAGATGGTTCTCTCGGGCGGTCACGCAGGTTGGAACAAACTGCAAAGCGTCTATGGCTTCGTGCGGTGGCTCGGGGGATCGGATCGTGCGGCATGGAGCGCGCAGATCGCGATGGCGCTCGGCTCGATCGCGGCGCTGATCGCGCTCTGGCGCAGCAACGCATCGTTCGCGCTCAAAGCTGCAGCGCTTGCGACCGCCACAATGCTCGCCACACCTTATTGCTACATCTACGATTTCCCGGTTCTGGCGATTGCGCTCGCGTTTCTCTGGCGCGCAAGGCCTTTCGATTCCGCGGAGCGTTCGGCCGTCGCGTTCATCTGTCTCTGCATCGCGGGCTTCGTGGTTTTCGGCACGCCGATCGCTCTGGCCGGCACGTTAATCACAGCAGCGCTGGTCGCGCGGCGTGTGGCGGAAAGCCTCGCTGAGCTGATGGATGTTGCACTGCAACGCACCTGACCGCTTAATGCGGCCATGAGCGAGCGGGACAAACCCTGGATCTTCCGGACCTACGCCGGCCATTCGAGCGCGAAAGCCTCGAACGCGCTCTATCGCACCAATCTCGCGAAAGGTCAGACGGGTTTGTCCGTCGCTTTCGATCTTCCGACACAAACCGGTTACGACAGCGATGACGCGCTGGCGAAGGGCGAAGTAGGCAAGGTTGGCGTTCCGATTTCGCATCTTGGCGACATGCGCGCGCTATTCGACGGCATTCCGCTCGACAAGATGAACACGTCGATGACGATCAACGCGCCAGCCGCGTGGTTGCTCGCGTTATATGCCGCAGTCGCGGATGAGCAGGGCGCACCGCGCACATCGCTCACGGGCACGACGCAAAACGACATCATCAAGGAATATCTCGCGCGTGGGACTTACATTTTCCCGCCAAAGCCCGCGCTGCGTCTGACCACCGATACGATCGCATTTACAACGGCGGAAATGCCGAAATGGAATCCGATCAATCTCTGTTCGTATCACTTGCAGGAAGCAGGAGCCGGCGCGGTGGAAGAAGCTGCGTTTGCGTTAGCAGCAGCCATTTCTGTTCTCGACGCGTGCAAGGCGCGTGGTGCGATTCCGGAAAGCGAATTTCCCAAGGCCGTCGGCCGCATCTCATTTTTCGTGAACTCCGGCGTGAAGTTCATCACCGAGATTTGCAAGCTGCGTGCAATGGGCAAGGTGTGGGATGATATTGCGCTGAACCGTTACGGCGTTACCGATCCGAAACTGCGTCTGTTTCGTTATGGCGTGCAGGTAAATTCGCTTGGTCTTACCGAACAGCAGCCTGAGAACAACGTCTATCGCATCCTGTTCGGCATGTTGGGGGTGACGCTGTCGAAGAATGCACGCGCCCGCGCAGTGCAGCTGCCTGCATGGAACGAAGCGCTGGGATTGCCGCGGCAGTGGGATCAGCAGTGGTCGCTGCGCCTTCAGCAGATCGGCGCTTACGAGACCGACATGCTGGACTACGGCGACATCTTCGACGGCTCGAAGGTGATCGAGGAGAAAGTTGCTGCGCTTGTTGCGCAGATCAAGGAAGAGATCGCTCGCATCGAGAAACTGGGCGGCGCATCCTCGCAGGAAGCGCTGGAATATATGAAGGAGCGGCTGGTGCGCTCCAACGCGGCGCGGGTCGAAGCCATCGAGACGACCGAAGAAATCCGCGTCGGCGTCAATGCCTATCAACAAACCGAACCATCAC
>DASZML010000253.1:0-21122 GCA_035551875.1 Rhizomicrobium sp. | reverse complement strand
CGAGCGCATCGGCGATCTTTCTGGCGATGGCCTTGGCTTCTTCGATCTGTTTCGCCGAAAGTCGCGCCGGAACGATAGAGCGGCGCAGGATGTGATGCTCGTGGATGTTCTCGGCAGGATCGTAGGCCGCGAAGTTGCCGGCAGCGCTTCTCACCGCAACGATTGAAGCCTCAAAGTCAAAATCGACAAGCTGTTCCAGAATGCAGGGCACATTGAACTTGCTCAGCGCGTTGGCGATGTCATCAGCGCTTGAGACTTTCGCCTGCCCTTTGCCGTCGTAACCAAAACGCCGAGTCTTCAGGATTGCGGGCAGTCCAGTTTTGTTGGCCGTAGCGGTGACATCGTTGGCCGAAGAAACATCCGCGAACGTCGCCGTCTTCAGTCCCAGCGACGCGACGAAGCTCTTTTCATCGAAGCGGTCTTGTGTAATCGCCAATGCCTTCGCGTTTGGATTGGTCGGTTTG
This sequence comes from Rhizomicrobium sp., assembly GCA_035551875.1. GTDB lineage: Bacteria > Pseudomonadota > Alphaproteobacteria > Micropepsales > Micropepsaceae > Rhizomicrobium. Next base: position 20,658 of record DASZML010000253.1, on the reverse strand, counting down.
ATCTTCGCAAGAACGGACGCGGCAGCAGCGGGAACATTCTCGAACTCATAAGTCACCGCATCGCAACTCGTGGCGAACTTCGCGAGCGCCGCTTCATCTTCAAACGGCGCAATCGTGTGGGCGTTACAAACCTGAAAGGCAGGTGCGTCCGCGACATCGGAATAGATGTGAACCTTCAAGCCCAGCCGCGCTGCCGCCGTCGCCAGCATCCGGCCGAGTTGGCCGCCGCCGAGAATCCCGACGGTGCCTCCCGGTGGAACGGGAGCCGAAAGCGGTTTGCCGTCACTCATTGCGCGGACGGTGTCTCTGCGACGGAATCCGTCTGCTTCTTGCGCCAGGCTTCGAGCTTCTTGGCGAGTGTGGAATCGTTCAGTGCGAGAATGGATGCCGCATGCAGCGCCGCGTTCTTTGCGCCGGCTTCGCCAATCGCAAACGTCGCCACTGGAACGCCGCCGGGCATCTGCACGATCGACAGAAGCGAATCCATTCCCTTCAGCGCTTTGGATTCGATCGGTACGCCCAGCACCGGCAATGTCGTCATCGATGCCGTCATTCCCGGCAGATGCGCTGCACCGCCTGCGCCGGCGATGATCACTTTCAATCCGCGGCCCGCGGCGCTCTTTGCATACTCGTAAAGACGATCCGGCGTGCGGTGCGCGGAGACGATCTTCGTCTCATGCGCCACGCCAAGGCTGTCCAGAATCTCAGCGGCCGCGCGCAAGGTCGGCCAGTCGGACTGGCTGCCCATGATGATTCCGATATGTGGGGTCATGCTTCCGGTCGCCCAAAGGAAGCGGCGGAGTATAGGCATGGAAAGGCCGCAGGAAAGGCCTGATTTCGGCCGTTAAGACTTTGCTTACCAAGATCGCCGCAATCTTAACGAATGGAGCGTTGCGCTCCGGGGCAGGGCAGAACGCCATGAAAGTCGAGCGGACCAGAGCGACGCGTCGCGTCGCCGTCAGCGGCTATACGCGCCGTGGCGAGGCGGTTGCCGCGCCGCCGACGGTCGCACCGGTGACTGCAAGTGTCCTCGGCATTCCTGACGATGAGTTCACCCCGAGCGTGCGCGATGCGGTGATGACCCTGATGGGCGAAGTCGAGTCGCTGCGTATCGATCTCGAACTCACGCGCGCCCGGCTCGATGAAATGAAAGAGGTCGCAGACCGCGACCAGCTTCTGCCGATCTTGAACCGCCGTGCCTTCGTGCGCGAGCTGACGCGCTATATCAGCTTCGCTGTGCGTTACGGCACGCCGGCTTCGCTGGTCTATTTCGATCTGGACGGTTTCAAGCAGATCAACGATACGCTCGGCCACGCGGCGGGCGATGCGGTGCTGGAGCATTTCGCACAGTCGTTGCTTGCCCATGTTCGCGACAGCGATGTGGTGGGTCGTCTCGGCGGCGATGAATTCGGTATTATCCTGACCCACGCTAATCAGCTGCAGGCGGGCGCGAAAGCTATGGCACTCGCAAAAACTCTCGGCGACGCGCCGCTAGCCTGGCAGGGCAAATCCATTCTGATTGAATTTTCGTTCGGCGCGTTCGAACTCAGCGCGTCCGACAGCGCCGATCTTGCCATCGCCCGTGCCGATGAAGCGATGTACGCGCACAAGCGCGCGGCTAGGCGATAATATCCGGTAGCAGCTTATCGTTGATCTGCGTCATCAGATCCTTCAGCTGCAATTTGCGCTTCTTGATGCGGGTTAGCTGTAGTTGATCCTTCACGCCGGTTTCAGCCATCGCGACAAGCGCAGCGTCGAGATCGCGGTGCTCTTGCTGAAGCTCGGTCAGCTTTCCGCGTAGCGTCTGCTCTTCCGCGTCGGTCATCCTGAAGGCCGCGCCTTGCGTTTGCCTTTGCTCAAGTCTTCGCCCCAGCGGCGCAATCTCGGCCAGTCATAGCCCAGAAGATCGAGCGCCTTGCCCACCATCTGATCGACGATGTCTTTCAGTGTGTGTGGTTCCGCATAGAAAGCAGGAACCGGCGGCAGAATGATCGCGCCCATTTCGGCGAGTTGTGTGAGTGAGCGCAAGTGTCCGACATGCAGCGGTGTCTCACGCACCATCAGGATTAGCGGGCGCCGCTCTTTCAACGTCACGTCGGCGGCGCGTGTCAGAAGATTGGTGGTCACACCGGTCGCGATCTCCGACCATGTCCGCACCGAACACGGCGCGACGATCATGCCCTTGGTGCGAAACGATCCCGATGCGATAGGCGCCGCGATGTCGTTGATCGCGTAAACCGCGTCGGCTTTCGCGGCGACCTGTTTGGGTGTGATGTCGGTCTCGTAGCCGATGGTCATTTCGCCTGGCTTGCTCATCACCAGATGCGACTCGACACTGAGTTCCTTCAGCGCTTCGAGCAGCCTGATTCCATACGCAGCGCCCGAGGCGCCACTGAGTCCCACCACAAGCCGTTCGCTCGATTTCTCTGGTTTTTTGCCCGCCATGCGCGCCCGTTTACAGGTTGTAAGGGATAGGAGGAAGAGGCCGTGACAGATGCCTCGGTTGGTGTTCTAATTCTTTTCCCTTCAAGGACGAGGTGCAGCATGGCACTACAGGGACACATCGACGAGCTGTCCGAAAAGCATAAGAAACTGGAAGAAGCGATCGAGGCCGAACTGATCCATCCCGATTGGGACGACGTCAGGGTCCACGCTCTCAAAAAAGAAAAGCTCCGAATAAAAGACGAACTGGAGCGGCTGCGAAGCAGCGTTCACTAACACCTCTCACGTCTGACTTGCCGGCTGCGCCTATTCTGCTGGCTGCGCTACGAATCGGCGTTCGACGCGCACGAGCAACAATGCTGCGAGGAGCAGCATCACGCCCGCCGCGAAGAACGCCGCGCCGGGAAAATAGAACGGCGCGCCGGCTTTCGTGAAATAGGCGAAGACGTTGGTGAGGATCACTGGCGCTACGACCGACGTCACACCGCCAATGCTAGACAATGCTCCTTGCAGTTCGCCTTGCTCGGTCGGCGGCACGTGTGTGGAGATGAGCGCATTGATGGACGGCATGGCGAGGCCCATCAGCGACCACACAAGCATTCCCGGATACATCATCCAGCCTTGCGTCGCGAAGGCGTAGCCCCAGAAACCAAGTGCACCGGCAAGCAGGCCGATGACGGCAGCGTTGTACTCGCCCAGTTTTGGGATCGCGATGCGCGTCAGGAAACCGAACACGAATGCCATCATCATGCCGAGAACTGCCATCGCGGCGGCGACCTGGCCGATGGTCCAGTGGAATTTGAGATAGACGTAGTAACTCCAGATCACCGGGTTTGCGTCATGCGCGAGACGCATCAGGATCAGAACCACGATGAAACCGAACACCATCGGATAGCGCCGCAACGCAAGGAGCGATCCGATGGGATTGGCACGCCAGAATTCGAATTTTCGGCGCTTCTCCGGAGGTAGCGACTCTTTCATCACCAGTAAGCCGAACAGCGCATTTGCAACGGCCAATGCAGCCGCCGCAAAGAACGGTATGCGCACGCCGTATTGTCCCAGAAAGCCGCCGATCGCCGGGCCGAGCACGAAGCCGATGCCGAATGCGGCGCCGGTCAGTCCGAAATTTGCGGCGCGTTTCTCTGGTGGCGAGACGTCAGCGATGTAGGCGTTGGCAGTTGTGTAAGCCGCGCCTGCGATGCCGGACAGTATGCGGCTGACGAAAAGCCACCAGATCGTCGGTGCGATGCCGGTGATGAAATAGTCAAAGCCGAGAAACAACAGCGACGCGATTAGGACAGGCTTGCGGCCGAAGCGGTCCGAAAGATTTCCGATCAGCGGCGAAAAGAGGAACAGCATTCCGGCGAACGCCGTCTGCAGCCAGCCACCCCACGCGGCGGAGGCGCTCATCGCGGCGGTGTAGTTGGGATATGGCCCGGTCAGTTGGGCAATGATGCGCGGCGCGACGGGGATGATGATGCCAAGGCCGATCGTGTCGACCAGCATGGTCACAAAGATAAAGACCAGCGCGAGCCGGCTTGTATTTGTATCGCTCATGTCCGCCCCTGATTTAAGGGGCAGACTAGAGCGGACGACCGGCGGCGTCTTGTAAGAATTTGCCGCCGGTCTATCGCTATTAGCTGGCTTTCTCGGCAGCCGGAGAACTCGAAACTGACTTCAGTATCGGCGAAACCTTTGCGGCGGTCTTGCCGAATTCCGGCTTCAAGTGACCGTCGATGAACGCGCCGGATTCGATCTTTACGTCCTGATGGACAACATCGCCTGTCATGCGCGCAGTGCCCATGAAGATGACTTTCTTGGCTTCGATCTTGCCATCCACCGAACCGGCGAGTTCGACCTCTTCGGCAAACACGGTGCCTTTGACTTTCGCGTTGTTGCCGACTTTCACGTTCACGCCGCGCACATCGCCGTCGATTTCGCCATCGATCTGGATGTCTTCGGTGCTTTCAAGCTGGCCGGTGATTTTAGTGGATTTGCTGATCGTCGTTGCCATGGGTTTTCCTTTCACGGGTGCGTTGTAGAGAGGTTGAGAAACGGATTGTGGTTTGGCTTGCGGCGTTGCCGGAACAGGTGTCGGCACCAGCGTTGCCGCAGGTTTGGCGGTTGTCTCGGCAGGTTTATCGGGGCGATTGAAGATCGTCATGCGGTTGGCTCCGGAAGTTGATCGAGGGTTTCGAAGTAGCTCGGCGGCCGCCATGGCATGCGGCCTTCAAACCGCGCGCCGCGTGCGACCGAGATGACATTGTGAAAAATTCGGCCATTGATGATGTGTGCCGTGTCTTCAACGGTGACTTTCGTCGCGAAGATCCGCCCGTCGAGGCGTCCTGCCACAGTGACTTCGTCGGCGACGATATCGCCGCGCATCAGTCCGGACTCGGCGATTACGACACGCGTGCCGTTGATGCGGCCATGCACGGCGCCGTGGATTTCAAGATCGGCATCGCTCTCCAGCACCCCGACGACAACAAAGCCGGGTGCAAGACACGATGGCGCAAAAGCGGAAGTGTCGCGCGCAGGAGCAGGGCGTCGGGACGGGGCGAACATCAGCGCGGCGTTCCTAAATCAGGTACAGCCCCCGCCGCAGCCTTAAAGGATCATGACAGATCGGTGAGGCGCGGCAAGCACTTAATTGGTTAGGCTGCGCCGATAGCGTTTATAAATGGTTGCGGTTAGCAAAAGACGGGCGGTGCGGTCAGGCCACCGTTTTGGTCCGCTCACGCAGCTTGAACTTCTGCATTTTGCCGGTGGAGGTCTTCGGGATTTCCTCGAAAACCACGTAACGCGGGCATTTGTATCGCGCCAGATTCTGGCGGCAGAATTCTATTAACGCCTCGGCCGTCACCGCGTCATGGCCGGGTTTTTTCTCGACGAAGGCGCACGGTGTCTCGCCCCACTTCTCGTCGTCCTTCGCCACCACCGCGACGAACATCACGGCGGGATGCTTAAGCAGCGTGTCTTCCACTTCGATGGAGGAAATGTTCTCGCCGCCCGAAATGATGATGTCCTTCGAGCGATCCTTGATCTGCACATAGCCATCGGGATGCATGACGCCGAGATCGCCGGAGTGAAACCATCCGTCGGCGAAAGATTCCTGCGTGGCCTTCGGGTTCTTGAGATAGCCCTTCATCACGATGTTGCCGCGGAACATGACCTCGCCCAGGGTCTCGCCATCGGCGGGCGTCGGCTCCATCGTTTCCGGATCGAGTACCGCAAGATCGTCCAGCGCGTGATAGCGCACGCCCTGGCGCGACTTCTTCGCGGCGCGACCAGCTTTGTCGAGCGAATCCCATTCCTCTTTCCACTCGTTCACGACGGCTGGACCGTAAGTTTCGGTGAGGCCATAAACATGCGTGACATTGAAGCCGGCCTCGGCCATCCCGGCGAGCACCGCTTCTGGCGGAGGCGCCGCCGCGGTGATGAATTCAACCGTCCATGGAATCTGGCGGCGGTCGTTATCTGGCGCGTTGATCAGCGTCGACATGACAATCGGCGCGCCGCACATATGCGTGACTTTATTTTCGAGGATGGAATCGTAAATCGCCTTCGCGCGCACCCAGCGCAAGCAGACATGCGTTCCCGCGACGACCGATAATGACCATGGGAAACACCAGCCGTTGCAGTGAAACATCGGCAGCGTCCATAGATAAACCGGATGGCGCGGCATGTTCGCGGCGATCACATTGCCGTAGCCCATCAGTGTCGCGCCGCGATTGTGAAATACCACGCCTTTAGGATTGCCGGTCGTGCCGCTGGTGTAGTTCAGCGCGATCGCATCCCATTCGTCGTTCGGATAAACCCACGCGAAATCCGGATCGCCGCTGGCGATGAACTCTTCATACTCTATCGTGCCGAGCTTCTCGCCAGTCTGCTGGAATTGCGGATCGTCATAGTCGATGACGAACGGCTTCGCCTTGGCGAGCTTCAGTGTTTCCTTGATGACCGGAGCGAACTCACGATCCGTGATCAGGATTTTCGCTTCGCCGTGATCGAGAATGAACGCCAATGCGGCGGCATCGAGGCGGGTATTCAGACAATTCAGCACTGCACCAGTCATTGGAACGCCATAATGCGCTTCCAGCATTGGTGGTGTGTTGGCGAGCATCACCGCGACGGTTTCGTTCTTCTTGATGCCTTGCTTGGCAAGCGCCGAAGCGAGCTTGCGTGCGCGCGCATAGAAATCGGCATAGGTGAAACGCTGGGCGCTGTGAATGATCGCGGTTCTATCAGGAAAGGCTTTCGCGGCGCGCTCAAGAAACGTGATCGGTGTTAGCGGCTGATAATTCGCAGGATTGCGATCCAGATCGGCGTCGTACGGACTGCGGCTGAAAATGGGTGTGATGCGGCTGGCCAGACGAAGCATGGATTGTGCGCCGCGGCGGACAAAAGATTTGCGCGCTCGCGTGTGCGCTTTGCGCGGAGCAGATTTGAGCACAGGTTTTTGTGGTGCTGATTTGGGCTTTGGCGCAGCGCGCTTGGCTTTTTTTGATACAGATTTCGCTTTGGCGGCGCGCTTCGCCGGTGGTTTCCGGCGGTTTACGGAAGAGCGGGATTTAACGGATTTTTTGCGCGGTGCCATCAAACTGTCTTTTCGAATTTCAGCCCGCGCGCACGCTATTAAAAGGGTGAACAGGGGGCAAGCATTCCGGCATGGACGCAACGGGCGTGCATTGCTAGGAGTGTCTACGGAGAGGCCGGTACTTCAGAATGTCGAACGGAACTGACGTGGCAACGCGGTGGAATCCGCTACGCGGAATCTATGCGTGGGTGATGCGCCACGCCGAGGGACGCTACGCATGGTGGATCATGGCCGCCATCGCTTTCGCCGAAAGCTCCTTCCTGCCGTTGCCGCCGGATTTGATGCTGGTTCCCATGACGCTCGCGCGCCGCAATCGCGCATTTGTGCTAGCGGCCTGGTGTACGTTTTGGTCAGTCTGTGGCGGCGCGCTTGGCTATGCGATCGGCTCATTGCTCTACAAGTCGGTAGGCCTATGGCTCATCAACGCCTATGGAATGGCGGGCGACGTTCAGGCGTTCAGCGTTTGCTACAAGCACAACGCGCCTTTGATCCTCCTCCAGGGTCTGACACCGATTCCCTACAAGCTGGTCACGATTTCCGCCGGATTCGCGCATCTGGGCCTGGGACTGTTCATGCTGTTGTCCGCGATCACGCGCGGCGCGCGCTTCTTTGGTGAGGCGACGCTGCTCTATTTCTTCGGCGCACGGGTGAAGTTCTATTTGGACAAATATCTGGAGATCGCCCTGATCGTTTTTCTGGTGCTCGTCATCGGCGGTGTGATCGCAGCCCGCTATGTCTTCGGCGCAAACCTGTGCTGACGTGATCGCAGCTTCGCTGTCTTAAATTCGCCCGGCGTCCTCGCCACAAGTCGTATCAATTGCTAGATTGATTTGGGCCACGCGTTTGCCGCGCGGCGGGGCGCTTTGCATGACACGACAGCTTCGATCCGTAGCTGCGATTCTCTTTTCGACGCTCATCTTTCTGGTGGGCAATGGCCTGCTGGGTACGGTCATCCCGGTTCGCGCGCATCTGGCCGGATTTTCGGATTTTGCCATCGGCCTGATCGGCTCGGCTTATTACGTCGGCTTTGTTGCCGGATGCTACGCGGGGCCGCATATGCTTTCGCGCGCGGGACATAGCCGGACATTTGCCGCCGCTGCCGGTCTCGCTGCGGCCGCAACGCTGATGCAGGCGCTGATGGTGAGCGAAATCGCGTGGATATTGCTGCGGGGCTTTTTCGGATTTGCGGCGGCCGGACTTTATATGGTCATCGAAAGCTGGCTGAACGACCGCGCCGACAACCAGACGCGGGGACGCATCTTTGCGGCCTATCTGGTGGTGAACTTCGCCGGCCTGATTGTCGGGCAGCTTCTGTTCGTCACCGGAAGGCCCACGAGCTTTTCGCTCTTTAGTCTTGCTGCCATCTTCTATTCGCTATGTCTGATCCCGGTCGGTCTCACGCGCACGCCCCAACCCGCGCGCGCTGACGTGCCGGCGCTCGATCCGTTCAAGCTTTTCCGTATTTCTCCGGTCGGCGTTGCGGGATGTATCGCGGTGGGATTTGCCAACGCCGCTGTGTGGACGTTCGCGCCGGTGTATGCGGAAGACCACGGCATGACGCGCGGGCTTCTGGCTGCGTTCATGGCGACGTTCACACTTGGGGGCGCGCTCAGCCAGATCCCCATCGGCCGCTTCTCGGACCGTATGGACCGGCGTTGGGTGATCGTGGGCACCACCTTGCTGGCAGCATGCGCCGGCGTCGCGCTTTATTTGTTCGGTGGCGGAAATCAGACTTTGACGTTCGTTCTGGTGGCGATTTTCGGCACGGTGACGCTACCGCTTTACGGATTGTCCGTGGCGCACGCCAATGACCGGCTGCCGCGCGAGATGTTTGTCGAAGCGTCAGCGACGCTTCTCATGATCAATGCCGTGGCGTCGATGTTCGGCCCGGTGATCGCGGCGGTTGTCACCGCGCGTGCCGGCACGTCGTCGTTATTTCTCTATACCGCGGCGATCCATGTTTCGATCTGCGTCTTCGCGCTCGCTCGCCTCATGGCGAAAGGCGAACCGCCCGGCCATTTGCGCGAACCTTATGAGGCCATGCCGCCGCAATCGTCGCCCACGGTTCTCGAACTCGATCCGCGCAGTCCCGAACATGAGAAACGCCCGGATGTCGCGTGATTAGGGCTCTGCGCGCTCGTCGACCGGCTTGTCGGATGTATCCTGCGGCACATCTTCCGGCGGTATCGTTTCGGAAAGCGGCTTCAGCGTCGCGCCTTTCTTGGCGGCACGCTTAAGCGCACGATCGCGCTTGTCGGCAGCGCGTTGAACGGCGAAGTCCAGTTCGAGCTGCGAGCAAAGGCCGAGCGTCACAGGATCGACGGCTTTGATGTTCGTCGCGTTCCAGTGCGAGCGCTCGCGAATCTTCTGAATGGTAGCTTTCGTCGTGCCGATCAGCTTGACGATATCGGCGTCGGTGAATTCGGGATGGTTGCGCAAAATCCAATAGACGGCGTCGGGCTTGTCCTGGCGCTTGGAGACCGGCGTATAGCGCGGCACTTTCTTCTGCTTGACCGCGACCATCTTGTGCTTCGGCGGCGCAACCTTGAGGCGCACTTTCGGATTCTTCTCCGCTTCCTCAATCTGCTCGCGCGTGAGCTGATTGGAAGCGACCGGGTCCTGACCCTTGATGCCTTTGGCGACGTCTTCGTCAGCGATGCCTTTCACTTCCAACGGATGCAGGCCGCAGAAGTCTGCGATCTGATCGAAGGTGAGCGAGGTGTTGTCCAGAAGCCAAACAGCGGTGGCTTTGGGCATCAGCGGATATTGCGGTTCGGCCATGGCAAAAGTCTTTCCTTTCCCGGGCGGCCCTTCCGGGTCCGTCCCTTCGCTCGATTGTTCCGTTTTCGAGGAAGGCGCGTCTTTTACCGGCAAGGCGCGGCGAAATAAAGGATTTTGCGCGGTACGCCGTTTTTGCCCGTTTTCTGCCTATTTCTTCGCGCGCGTGATGGCTTCGACGATAAGTTTCTCGGCAAAGGCGGCGTCTTGCCAGTCGCCGATCTTGGTCTATTTGCTGGGTTCCAGATCTTTGTAGTGCTGGAAGAAATGTTCGATCTGCTGCAGCAGGATCGCGGGCAGATCGCTGTAAGAGCGCACGCCGGTGTGGAAGGGATGCAGATCATCCACCGGCACTGCGACGATCTTTTCGTCCGGCCCAGCTTGATCTTGCATCACCAACACGCCGACCGGACGGCAGCGCACGACGGCACCCGCAATCACCGGCACGGCGGAAATCACCAGCACGTCGATCGGATCGCCATCTTCCGAAAGTGTGTGCGGAATGAATCCGTAATTTGCCGGGATAGAACATCGCGGTGTGCAGAAAGCGATCGACGAACAAAGCGCCCGACGCCGAAAGGTCCATCGTGTTACACCGTCAATAAAATTTTTCCGATATGACCGCTCGCGGCCATGCGTTCATGCGCCTTCTGCGCGTCCGCAAGCGGAAATTTGCTGTCGATCACCGGTTTGATTTTTCCCGCTTCGATCAGCGGCCAGACAGTTTTGCGAACGGCATCGCGGATCGCGCCTTTCTCGTCGTTGCTGCGCGCACGCAAGGTTGTGGCTAGAAGCGATAGCCGCTTCATCAGCATCGGACCGAAATTCACATTCGCCTGCATGCCGCTCATATAGGCGATGTTGACGATGCGGCCCCAAACTGCTGCGGCGCTCATGTTGCGTTGAACGTATTCGCCGCCGACCATGTCCAGGATGACGTCGACACCTTTGCTATCTGTTTCTTTTTTCACAACATCGACGAAATCTTCTTCGCGATAATTGATCGCGCGCTTGGCGCCGAGTTTCTCGCACGCGGCACATTTTTCTTTAGATCCGGCGGTCGTGAAAACAGTGTGGCCCAGCGCAGCACAGAGTTGGATCGCCGCCGTACCAATGCCGCTCGATCCGCCATGGATCAAAACGGTTTCGCCTATTTTTAGCCGCGCGCTGTCGAACACATTGGTCCACACCGTGAAATAAACTTCCGGCAGACCCGCGGCATCGACCAGGCTCACGCCCTTGGGCACCGTCAACAGCGATTTTGCAGATACCGCCGCATATTCAGCGTATCCGCCACCGGGCATTAGCGCGCAAACCTTGTCGCCCACGCGCCAATCGGTGACTCCGCCGCCAACTTCCACGATCTCACCCGATGCTTCCATGCCCAGCGTTTGCGATGCACCGGGTGGCGGTGGATACATGCCTTTCGCCTGAGAAAGATCGGCATGGTTGATCCCTGCCGCAGCGACCTTCAGCAAAACCTCGCCTTCCCGCGCCGATGGCTGCGGAATCTCCGCGAGCGTCAGCTTGTAATCCTTACCGGGTGCGGTGATGGCGATGGCTTTCATAATGAACGGTGCCTTGCATAAAGTCCGGGTCGCGACACTATCAAAGGAGCGTGGGAGCGCCACATGGACCCGGAAGACCTTCTGCCCAAAAAGAAAGCGCCGGAAATTCTGCTTGGTCAGGACCTTTCGGAAATGTCCGAGCACGAACTCGTTGCGCGCATTGCAGCAATGGAAACCGAGATTGCCCGTTGCCGTTCCGCAATTTCCGCGCGGCAATCCACGAAATCCGCTGCCGATACATTCTTTCGCAAATCCTGATTGGTGCGGTGGCGAACAAACGGCGTTCACCCATCAATCATTAACGCGCGCCTGTGGGTATTAGTGAACGGATAAGCAGCGTTGCGCGAATACATCGCGAACGCGACCGCACATCATTAAAACGATAAAGCGCGCTTGCGGTTGGCGAGTGCAGCTTGATACGTTTCCACCTGGGATGAATGGGGCCGCCCGCATGTCGCTGAGCGAAAACGACGACGACCATCTGCATGGCATCACGCCGCAATCCTTTATGGGTTCCGTACTTTTCGAGAAAACTTTCGACGAAGGCATGGCGCTTGTTGAGGAAACTGCGCGCTATCTCGACGGCAAAGGCCGCGATGAATCCCGCGATTTGCCGCGTAAGGCCGCGCTCTTATATGCCGGTGAAAGCATGCGCGTGACCACGCGTCTGATGCAGGCGGCAAGCTGGCTGCTGGTGCAGCGTGCGGTCCACGAAGGCGATATGGAAGCGGAGCAAGCGGCCGGCGAGCGCTATCGCCTTGGCTCGAAAGAGATTTGCCTGGGCGGCCGCGATGAAGCGAGCGAGTTGCTTCCGACAACGCTGCGCGATCTTCTGCAACGCAGCGATAATCTCTATCGGCGTATCGCGCGGCTGGACGATATCTTGTTCAAAGGCGCGCAGGGTACGGGCGGTTTACAAAATCACTTCGATCGCCTGCAACAGGCGTTCGGCACGACGAATTAACAGATCAACTAAAAGAACAGGCGCGCGAAGTGATTACTTCTTCACGAAGCCGTCGAAGCGCTTGTTGAAGCGCGTCAGACGTCCGCCACGATCGAGCAATTGCTGCTGACCGCCGGTCCATGCCGGGTGGGTCGTCGGGTCGATGTCGAGCTGAAGCTTCTGATCCGGCTCGCCCCAGGTCGTACGAGTCTTGTAGGTCGAGCCGTCGTTCATCACGACGTTCACGAAATGATAGTTGGGGTGCACGCCCTTTTTCATGACAGAAACCTTCAAGAACCCGTTTGGAAGCCGGGGCTTATAGAAGACGGGGGAGTGGCTGGCAAGCCGGGCCTGCATCGCGCCGGATCCCTCTAGTAAGTCCCGAAAGCGCGGGAATTCAATGTGGCTAAGGGCGCTGTTTCCGTTCGCCGCCTTGGCTCCTATATACCGGGAACATCTAGGAGGCGGCGGGACTTGGCCACAGGCGCGGAATACGCAGAACAACTTCAGCATGTCGCGGCAGGGCGCAAAAAGAGCCGCTCGCTCCGTCCCCTGCGCCAGATTCTGCCTTTTCTGAAGCCCTATCGCTGGCGCATCGCGATCGCGCTTCTGGCCCTAATTATCTCTTCGGCAGCGACCCTGACCTTGCCCGTCGCCGGACGCGGGTTGATCGATCACGGCTTCGACGCGAAGGCCGCAGCGCTCATCAGCCAATATTTTCTGGCGTTCATCGCGGTTGCCGCCGTGATGGGCGTCTCCGGCGCAACACGATTTTATTTCGTGACATGGATCGGCGAACGCGTTGTCGCGAATATCCGCAAGGCGGTGTTCGACAACGTATTGGGCCTGACGCCGTCATTTTTTGAAGTCACGCGCACCGGCGAAGTGTTGTCGCGCCTTACCGCCGACACGACCTTGATCCAGACGGTTGTCGGCTCATCTGTTTCGGTCGCGATGCGAACCTTCGTGACGCTGGTCGGCGGGTTGATCATGATGTTTGTAACCAGTCTGAAGCTGGCCGGACTGGTGGTCGGCGCGGTGCTGCTGGTGCTCATTCCCATTATTCTTTTCGGGCGCTGGGTGCGCTCGCTCTCGCGCAAAAGTCAGGACCGGCTCGCCGATACCAGCGCGCATGCCAGCGAGACGCTGAACGCCGTGCAGACGGTGCAGGCCTTCACGCATGAAACGCTGGAGCGCAAGGCCTATGGCCGCGCGGTGGAAGGCTCGTTCGACATTGCCGTCTTGCGCACACGCGCCCGCGCCGTGATGACCGCCGTCATCATCTTCGCGGCGTTCTCCAGCATCGCCGGTGTCGGTTGGGTCGGCGCGCAAGACATCATCGCGCATCGCATGACCGGCGGGCTGCTTCTGCAATTCATTATTTATGCGTTGCTGGTTGGCGGCGGTGTCGGCGCTTTGTCTGAAACATGGGGCGATCTGCAACGGGCGGCGGGCGCTTCCGAGCGTCTGATGGAATTGCTGCACACGCAGCCGGCGATCTCCGTCCCGGCCAATCCCGCGCCGTTGCCATCGCCGGCGGGGGGCGCCGTGCGGTTTGACAATGTCGCATTTCATTATCCCACGCGGCCCGACGCCGCCGCACTGAACGGTTTCTCGCTAACAGTTCAGCCCGGTGAAGCAATCGCACTGGTCGGGCCGAGCGGCGCGGGCAAATCCACCGTGTTCCAACTGCTGCTGCGTTTCTTCGCGCCGCAATCGGGCGCAATCACGTTTGATGGCGTCGAGCTGGCGTCGCTCGATCCCACCGAGTTGCGCAAACATATCGCCGTGGTGGCGCAGGACAGCGTCGTCTTCTCCGGCACCATCGCCGACAACATCCGCTATGGCCGCCCCGATGCGAGCGACGAAGATGTGCGCGCCGCCGCCGATGCCGCGGCCGCTTCCGAATTTATCGTGCGCATGCCGGATGGCTATGCGACCGCAGTGGGTGAGCGCGGCGTGACGTTGTCTGGTGGCCAGCGCCAGCGCATCGCCATCGCGCGCGCGATCCTGCGCGACGCGCCGCTATTGCTGCTGGACGAAGCAACGTCAGCGCTTGATTCCGAGAACGAACGCCTGGTGCAGACCGGCCTCAACAATCTGATGGCTGGCCGCACGACCATCGTCATCGCGCATCGCCTCGCCACCATCCAGCGTCTGAAGCGCATCGTCGTGATGGATCAGGGCAAGATCGTGGGCGAGGGCAGCCACGCCGAACTCGTCGCCGGCGGTGGACTCTATGCCCGGCTTGCGCAGCTGCAGTTCTCGAACGATTTGGCGCTGACGGGCTAAAGCCCGAACGATCCGGTTCTTGTCCGCCGCACGAACAGCAGAATGATGAGATAGAGCGCGCCCAACGGCGCAAAGAAAATAAATGTCAGCGGCCAGAGATTGGAATCGCGCGAAAGTGCGTAGAGGCTCCAGGCGATGGTCGGAATCGCGCCGAGCAGGGGCACCATCGCGGCGATGCGCCAGCCGCCTCTAAATCTCATCAACGTCCATTGTTGCAAGACGATGTAGGCCGGCACACCGCCTGCGAAGACGACGGCGAACAAAGCGCCGGTAATGGTGCCGATGATGTCCATTGCTCAACTTTACGCCGCAGGTATTAAGCCAAACAAAAAGGGCGCCGTGATAGGCGCCCTTTTCGAATTTCCGTCTTAGGCGAATTACGCGGCGACCGTTTCGGTGCCATCCGGATCGCGCAGCACGTAACCGCGGCCCCAGACTGTTTCGATATAGTTGTCGCCGCTGGTTGCCGCCGCGAGCTTCTTGCGAAGCTTACAGATGAAGACGTCGATGATCTTCAATTCCGGTTCGTCCATGCCGCCGTAGAGGTGGTTCAGGAACATTTCCTTCGTCAGAGTCGTGCCCTTGCGCAGCGAGAGCAGCTCCAGCATCTGATATTCCTTGCCGGTCAGGTGCACGCGCTGGCCGTCCACTTCGACGGTCTTCGCGTCGAGATTGACGGTGAGCTTGCCGGTCGTGATGACCGACTGCGAATGACCCTTCGAGCGGCGGACCACGGCGGAGATGCGCGCGATCAGTTCGTCCTTGTGGAAAGGCTTGGTCATATAATCGTCGGCGCCGAAGCCGAGAGCTTTCACCTTCGCTTCGACAATGGCGTTGCCCGAAAGGATCATCACCGGCGTCTGCACTTTGGCGAGACGCAAGGATTTGAGAACTTCGAAGCCACTCATGTCGGGCAGCTGAAGGTCGAGAACGACAATGTCGTAATCGTAGAGCTTGCCGAGGTCGATGCCCTCTTCGCCCAGGTCTGTCGTATAGACGTTGAAGCCTTCGCTCCGCAGCATCAGTTCGATACTGCGCGCCATCGCGCTATCGTCTTCGATCAAAAGAACACGCATCTGTTTAGCCCCTCTGCCGGCCCACTGCCGTGGTTAACCGATGAAGGCAGGGTAAGCAGAAATGGTTAACAAGCACTTTAACGCTCTCCGGTTAATTGAGGCGGTGAGAACCCGGCCCTAATCGAACTTAACCTAGGTCCAGCCATCCCATTGATTCGATTTGTTAAGTTTACCGCGATTTAAATCCTTCCCGGCAAGATGCCAAGTGAACAGACCGGAAATCCGCCGGTCCCCAAGGATGAAATGCGCGCACTTCTCAAAGAAATTGAGGGCGTACCCGCACTGAGGCGCTTTGGCCGGGTCTCCCGGATCGAAGGTTTGCTGGTCGAAGTGACCGGCGCAGCTGGGGCGATCAGCCTTGGCGGGCAGGTCAAACTCAGCACGACCAGCGGCAAACAGATTCCGTGTGAAGTCGTCGGCTTTCGCGATGGCCGCGCTCTTGTAATGCCGCTTGGTGCGCTCGATGGCGTGACGCTCGGCACGCGCGCGGACTTTCATGATCGTCCTGCAGAGATTTATCCGACCAAAGGTTGGCTCGGCCGCGTCGTCGATGCATTCGGCAAAGCGGCGGATGGAAAAGGACCGCTGCCGCTTGGCGCGATTGGCTATCCTTTGAAAGCATCAGCACCATCGGCGCACACGCGCGCGCGTGTCGGCGGCAAGCTCGATCTTGGCGTGCGCGCGATGAACGTCTTTACGACATGCTGCAAAGGCCAGCGCATGGGCATCTTCGCCGGTTCTGGCGTCGGCAAGTCGACATTGCTGGCCATGCTCGCGCGCAACACCGATGCAGACGCCATTGTTATTGGATTGGTCGGCGAACGCGGACGCGAGCTGAAAGAATTTATAGAAGACGATCTGGGTGAAGAAGGTTTGGCGCGCAGCGTCGTGGTTGCCGCGACTTCGGATGAACCCGCGCTGGTTCGCCGTCAGGCCGCTTACATGGCGATGGCGATTGCCGAACAGCTGCGCGATCAAGGTCTGCACGTTCTCTTGTTGATGGATTCGGTGACGCGTTTTGCGATGGCGCAGCGCGAAGTCGGTCTTTCGGCGGGCGAACCGCCTGCCAGCAAAGGCTATACGCCAACGGTGTTTGCGGAACTGCCGCGTCTTCTGGAACGCGCCGGACCCGGCGCCACAGGCACCAAAGGCTCGATCACCGGTCTCTTCACGGTTCTCGTCGAAGGCGACGATCACAATGAGCCGATCGCCGACGCGGTGCGCGGCATTCTCGACGGTCATATCGTTCTGGACCGTGCCATTGCGGAACGCGGGCGTTACCCGGCGATTAACATCTTGAAGTCGGTGTCGCGTGCCATGCCGGGATGCAACAGCGAAGACGAGAAGAAAATCGTGGCTAAAGCCCGCCAGCCGCTCTCCACCTATGACGACATGGCCGAGTTAATACGTCTGGGCGCATACAAGGCCGGCACAAACGCCGACGTCGATCTTGCCATAAAATTACAGCCGCAACTCGACGATTTCTTAAGCCAAAGAAAAGATGAGCGCAGTACGCTTGCCGACGGATATTCCGCGCTCGACGCGATCGTGAGCGGTGGGAAGGGTAGTGCGAAATGAAACGCGGCGATTCACTGATGCGTCTGAAGCGCTTTCGCGTGGACGACATGAAGCGCAGGCTTGGAACACTGGACGGCATGAAAGCCGA
The DNA here is from genome assembly GCA_035551875.1 of Rhizomicrobium sp. Classification (GTDB taxonomy): domain Bacteria; phylum Pseudomonadota; class Alphaproteobacteria; order Micropepsales; family Micropepsaceae; genus Rhizomicrobium. The sequence continues at coordinate 3,296 of DASZML010000253.1, read as the reverse complement.
TCTGGAACGCAAGCTCGCCGATCTTGAAGACAGCGTCGCGCGCGAACGTCAACGCGCCAACGATTCCGATATCGGCCGTCTCGCATTCCCGTCGTTCCTGCGTTCCATCGACACCCGCCGCGAAAACCTGAAAGCGACGCTCAAGGAAATCGAGCGCGAGCGCACGCAGGCCCAGGAAGATCTCAACGCCGCGTTCCAGGATCTGAAGAGCCTGGAGCTTGCCGCCGAGCAGCAGGCCAAACGCGTCGCCGAAGTCGAAGCGCGCCGCTCGCAATCGCGCGTCGATGAGATGGCCATCGTCCGCCACCTGCGCAAACACGCGCTGCGGCAGGCGTAGATTAAGCGAATTGGGCATAACGAGTAGCGAATAGCTGCTCGCGACATCCCATTCACCACTCGCCATTCGCTATTCGCATGCGTTAGCATCGCCAACTGCTTCGCGGGGGCGTGGCCATGTCTTTTTCGGAAGTCACTTCGGCGCTTATTGGCCGGCTTGTGCTGGCCTGGTTTTTCCTCAGTCAGGCGCTGACCGCCGCACATCACTGGCACGCGAGCGTGCTGATGCTGGCGATGAACCGCGTGCCGTCGCCGCAATTGATGCTGGCCTTGAGCGTTCTCATCATGATTGTGGGCAGCCTGGCGTTGATCGCGGGCTTCAACGCACGCGTCGGCGCGCTGGTGCTTTTTGTCTATATGGTCGTCATCTCGGTGGTGATGCATCCCTACTGGAAAATCTCGGACGCCGCCGTGCGCTCGGCGGATTACGACATCTTCGCGCGCAACATCGCGATCGCGGGCGGATTGCTCATTCTCGTCGGCACCGGACCCGGCCCGTTCGCCGTCGATAACACCGGCGGCGGCGGCGGCGGGAAGAGGAAGTAAGGTCGGCGCGAGAGATCGTTTTGCTTTCAATTTTACCGAACGCGACGGGGCAGATTGCAGGCAAATATGCACCGAAACGCGTTTGCTTTGGTTCGCGCGTGAAACTCAAGAAATTCCTAATCTGAGTTCCCTAAACGAGTTGTGTCAGAGCTAATCCATCGTAAACCGATGGTGGCGCACTCTTCGTTCATGAGAGCGACTTCCGCCAAAGCAAGCATCACGCTGATGTTTGCCGCGTTCCTGTATGCAATCGCTGGATCAGCGATTGCCGCTCCTGTTGCTGTGTCCGCCGCATCTCAATTCGATGATGTCGTCGCGAGCGCAAAAAAGGCGATGATGGCGGATCCTCAAAAGGCGCTCGTCTTCGCACAGCAAGCAAAGGGCCTAGCTGACAAACAAAATTCTTCTTCGCAGCGAACCGCCAATCTCGCGACCAGCTTGTGGCTTGAAGGCGAAGCTCTCACCCGCACCAATCGGATGCCCGAGGCCAAGATCGTGCTCACGAGCGCTATCACATTGGCCAATGCCGACAAACGCGTGACCAAAATCGACGGCGATTTGGCGCTGTCTTTGGCTCGGCTGTCGGACGCAATGGGAGACATCGGTCTTTCACTCGAGAGTTATCAGCGTGCTTACAAACTCTTCGTCAAAATGGGTCAGCCGCGCGGGCAATCACTGGCGCTGCAGGGGCTGGGAGCAATCTACGACGAAGCGCAGGATTTTGGTCGCGAAGTGAAATACTACGATCAGGCGCAGCAAATATATCCGCAGGAAGCGCCGATAGATCTCGCGATCGCCAACAATATCGGCTTTGGCCTGAAGCAGTTGAAGCGCTATGACGAGTCAATTGCGCACTTCAAGCAAGCGCTCGTTTACGCCAAGCAGCTCGACAGCTTGTTCTTGCAGGCACAAGTTTTGACCAACCTGGCAGCCGTCGAAGCAAAGCAACACAGATTTGGCGAAGCGGATACAGACGCGGACCGCGCCCTGAAGATGCTCGGAAAGTCGGATGAAAACGGTTGGCTTCCATTTGCTTGGGGCACCAAGGCAGAGATCGAGTATGAGCGCGGAAACCTTGCTGCTGCCGAGGCCGATCTCGATAAGACCTTTCAGGGCGCCGATCTCAAGACGACAATCTCGCCTTACAAAGACTTCCACGAAATAGCGTATAAAGTGTATGCAGCGCGGGGCCGGCCGGAACTCGCACTTCAACATCTTGAAGCATTCAAGCGGTTGGACGACCAGGGTAAGTCGCTGTCGGCATCCGCAAACCTCGCTCTCACAAGTGCACAGTTCAATTTTGCGGCTCAGCAATTCGAGATCGAGCATCTCAAAGCTGAGCAGCTCAAGCGCGATATCCGATTGCGCGAGTCGCATGCGGCAACACAACGGCTAATGTTCGCAACTGCTGGCGCCGCAGCGTTCGCGTTGGTGTTGTGGCTGACATGGCGATATCAGGTTGCCCGTAAGCATCGCAATATTGTCACGGCTGCAAACAAGACGTTGAAGCAGATACTTGGCGAACGCGATTGCGAGATCGAACGGCGCGTCGAGGTGGAAGGCGAATTGCGGCTCGCCACGGAATTGGCCAATCGCGCCAACCAAGCCAAGAGTCATTTTCTTGCGAATATGAGCCACGAACTGCGTACACCGCTGAATGCGATCATCGGATTTTCCGAGATCATTCAGAGCGGCATGCTGCCTGTAAATAAGAATACGGAATACGCGACGGATATTACAGAAGCTGGCCGTAAGCTCCTAAGCCATCTCAACGACATATTGGACATGGCGCGTATTGAAGCGGGCCGTGTTTCGCTGGACGAGCAGACGGTGGATTTGAGCGCTCTGGTCGCGCGTTGCGTCGAGAACTTTTCTTCTGATCAGGCACTTTCGCGGAAGATGTTTGAGCTCGTGGGCGAAAAGGACCTCCAGATCCGCGGTGACCACCAGAGACTTGAGCAAATAGTCGGAGGCATTGTCTCCAATGCCGCGAAGTTCACCGACGAAGATGGCCGAATCAAAGTCTGGCTCACCGGTGATCAGAACGGAGTTGACCTGAGTGTTTGGGACAACGGGCCGGGCATTCCCGCCGAACGACTCGACATCATCATGGAGCCATTTGGCCAGGCAGAAAGCGCCTATGCCAGATCGCACGCGGGAATTGGGCTGGGCATCCCCATCGTGAAAGCGCTCGTCGAATTGCACGACGGCAGGTTTTCTATCGAGAGCGTTGAAAACAGCGGCACTGTGGTTAAGATTCACTTTCCGGAAAGCCGTCTGGTTACCATTGGCACACTCGAGCAGACAGCCTGACTGGATATTCGCTGAGCTCCGCTCGAACGCGGTAAATCCCATCTCCGCCCGATAAACACTTCGCTAAGCAAGTGTTTCCGAACCCTTTCTGTACGAATAAA
>DASZML010000252.1:0-2687 GCA_035551875.1 Rhizomicrobium sp. | reverse complement strand
GATGATTACGCGTTTGGCCCCTCCCCGAATTGCTTTCGCAATTCGACCCTCCCTCAAGGGGAGGGTAGGAAAGAAGAAATGACCTACGAAACAATCCTCGCAGAAACCAAACAGCACGTTCTGACGCTGACGCTCAACCGTCCCGAAAAGCTCAATGCCTACACCGCGCAGATGGGCGCGGACATCGAAGACGCGTTCATCCGCGCCGACGAGGACGATGACATTCGCGTCGTCGTCGTCACCGGCGAGGGGCGCGGCTTCTGCGCGGGCGCGGATGTATCGGCGGGTTCGGGCGCGTTCGATACGGCGGGCAGCGGCGGCAAGGTATTCGGTGCGGGCGCGAGCGCCAGCGATGCGCGACGTTCCGGTGCCGGTTTCATCGGTGCGATCTTCAACTGCCGCAAGCCATCCATCGCGGCGATCAACGGACCAGCAGTCGGTGTGGGCATCACGCTGACATTGCCGATGGATATTCGCATCGCATCGAGCGCAGCGAAGGTTGGGTTCGTGTTCGCGCGGCGCGGACTGGTGCCGGAAGCAGGCTCGGCTTGGTTTCTCCCACGCATCGTTGGCTTCAGCCAGGCGATGCGCTGGTGCCTGTCCGGCAAAGTGTTCGATGTGCAAGAAGCCTTACGCGGCGGCCTCATCACTGATGTCGTGGAGCCGGACCAATTGTTGCCCCGCGCCGAAGAAATCGCGCGCGAGATCGCGGAAGAAACCGCGCCCGTTTCCATCGCGCTCACGCGGCAGCTTCTGTGGCGCTTCGCGGGCGATGAGCATCCATGGGACTTGTTGAAAGTTGACGCACCACTCAATATCGAATTGGGCGCTGCGGCGGACGTGAAAGAAGGCGTCTCTGCGTTCCTTGAAAAACGCAAACCGAAATTCCCCGGCAAGGTCTCGACAGACATGCCGGCGCATTATCCATGGTGGGAGCAATGAGCGAAGCCGACTGGCAAACCATCGCGGACATCCCGCGCACATTTGCGGCTTCGCAAGGCGGCAAGATCGCATTCTCGTTCGAAGGCCGCGACACGACGTTCGAGGAATTCGACCGTCACACCAATCAGGTCGCGAATGCGCTCATTGCCAGCGGGGTAAAGAAAGGCGAACGCGTCTGCTATCTCGGCAAGAACAGCGATCACTATTTCGAATTGTTCCTCGGTACGGCGAAGGTGGGCGCGGTGACCACGCCGATCGGCTGGCGCCTCGCGCCGCCGGAAATCGCCTACATCGTGAACGACTCCAGAGCGCCGATGTTCTTCGTTGGGCCGGAGCTAACGGGTGCGGCGAAGGAAGTTCTCAAAGATGCGCCACATGTGAGGCACGCCATCGCGATGGAAGGCGGCGTTCCGGAATGGCAGAGTTTTGAAGCTTGGCGCGATGCCGCCAGCGATGCGCCGCCAAACGTGCCGCTCTCACAGAGCGATATCGCGATCCAGCTTTACACCTCCGGCACCACCGGCCGCCCGAAAGGCGCGATGCTGACGCACGCCAACTTCATCGAAACCAACAAGATTATGAAGGCGGCAAACATCAACTGGAACCAGTGGTCGCCGGATGATGTGAGCCTCGTCGCGATGCCCGTCGCCCATATCGGCGGCTCGGGTTGGGGCTTGATGGGGCTTCGCAATGGCGCGACGGGAATCGTTGCGCGCGAATTCGAGCCGGGCAAAGTGCTCGACTTCATCGCCAATGATCGCGTAAGCAAGATTTTCCTCGTTCCAGCCGCGATCCAGATCATCCTGCGCGATCCACGCGCGCGCACGACCGATTATTCGCGCATGAAAACCATCGGCTATGGCGCCTCGCCCATTCCGCTCGATTTGTTGCGCGAAGCGGTGGAAGTGTTCGGCTGCGGCTTCGCGCAGATGTACGGCATGACCGAAACCACCGGCACCATCGTGGCGCTGCCGCCGGAAGATCACGACATGAAAGGCAGCCCGCGCATGCGCGCCGCCGGCAAACCGCTGCCCGGCGTGGAAATCCGCATCGTCGATGACGCGGGCAATAGCGTGAAGGTGGGTGACGTCGGCGAGATCGCGACGCGCTCGGTATGGAACATGGCGGGCTACTGGAACATGCCGGAAGCCACCGCGAAAACCATCGACAGGGACGGCTGGCTGCGCACCGGTGACGCCGGTTATGTGGATGAAGACGGCTACGTCTATATCCACGACCGCGTGAAAGACATGATCATCACCGGCGGCGAGAACGTCTATCCGGCGGAAGTCGAAAGCGCGATCTACGGCCATCCGGATGTGGCCGATGTCGCCGTGATCGGCGTACCCGATGCCAAATGGGGCGAAGCGGTGAAGGCGATGGTCGTTTGCAAGCCCGGCACGACGCCCGATCCGCAAAGCATCATCGATTGGGCGCGCCAGCGCGTCGCGGCATTCAAGACGCCCAAGTCTGTGGAATTCATCGCGGCACTGCCGCGCAACGCCAGCGGCAAAATCCTGCGCCGCGAACTGCGCGAGCCTTTCTGGAAAGGCGTTGAGCGGAGGGTGAATTGATGACCGGCACCTCCAGTCCGCTGTCATGGCCCGCAAATGCGGGCCACCCAGGTGACGCCGCATTGTATTCGAAGGTGAAAAACAAATCCGTGTTTCAAAATTCGCCCTTCGCACAGATTTCAACTGGGTGGCCCGCACTCCGGCGGGCCATGACAAACGAGGTTTAGATGA
>DASZML010000251.1:0-8948 GCA_035551875.1 Rhizomicrobium sp. | reverse complement strand
TCATTGTCCGGCTGTCAGGGCAACCCATTTTTTTTAAAAACAAATTGGTTCGCCCGCATGAAGCGGGCGATGACGATCTTTTGTGAGAAGAGCTAAGGCTCAATCACCACTTTGCCGATGACCTGGCGCGTGGTGAGCATGTGCATCGCGTCGAGCGCTCGCGAGAGTGGCAACCGCGCGTGGATATGCGGACGCACCTTTCTGTCGGCCAACAACTTGTCGATGTTTTCGATGTTTTCGCGACCCTTCTCCGGAAATTTTCGACCGTATTCGCCGGCGCGGACGCCGACGACGGAGAAGCCTTTTATCAGCGGCATGTTCACGCTGACGCTGGGGATGCGGCCCGATGTGAATCCCACGATCAGGATGCGCCCGTTGAACGCGATGCAGCGCACGCTTTCGTCGAACACATCGCCGCCGACGGGATCGTAGATCACATCCGCGCCGCGACCTTGGGTCAGCTCTTTCACCGTCTCGCGAAAGCCGGACGACGGCAACACATGATCCGCACCATAGGATTTCAGAAACGTGCGCTTCTCGTCGGACGATGCGGTTGCGATGACCGTCGCGCCGAGCACTTTGCCGAGATCGACCGCCGCCAATCCCACGCCGCCTGCCGCGCCATGCACCAATAGCGTTTCACCCTTCGCCAATTCACCGCGCCGCACCAGCGAGACATAGGCGGTGAGATAAGCCGTCGTGTAGGCGGATGCGACCGCGTAATCCGCGTTGCCAGGAATAGAGCGATACGAACTTTCCGGCCCTTGCGCTTCTTCCGCGAAGCCACCGGACAACGCACCGCCGACAACGCGATCTCCGACTTTGAATCGTGTCGCGCCGGAGCCAACAGCAATCACATCGCCTGCGCGTTCGCCGCCGACGATGAACGGAAGCTCCGGCTTGTGCTGGTACTTCCCTTGCACCATCAGAATGTCGGGGAAGTTCACCGCCGCTGCGCGCACACGAATGCGAATCTCGTTCGCGCCCAACGGTGGCAGTTCGACATCCTCAAGTTTCAGCGTGCCGATATCCTCGGCGTTCGCGCGGCAATAAAGCGCCTTCATGCTGCTGGGCCGGGTCCACCGATTAGCGGCAATGCGTGTATGCCGCCCATGAACAACACGGTCGCAAATTCCGCGGCGGCACCTGCGTCGGGATTCTCGCGGCGCCCAATGTGCTCGGCCAATTCAAAGGCAACGCCGACAATCGCAGCCATCAGCAGGTCGGCATCCACCGGTGGAAACAATCCGGCGGTGATGCCTTTCTCGATGTCTTCGCGAAGCTCATCGAAGCCCGCGATCACTTCCGGCGTATCCACGCGCATGCGCTGCGCATCCGCGTTGTGACGGATAGTCCGCACGTCCACATCATCACGCAGCACGAATTCGAAGAATGTGCGGAATGTGGCGGAGATGAACTCCTCGACCGTGCCGGCTTTCTCGCGGGCTTCGCGCAGCTTGGGGCGGATGGCGAGCGCGGTCTCGTCCTGCATCGCCTGGTACACTTCTTCCTTGGACTGGAAGTAATTGTAGAACGTGCCGCTCGCGAGCGGCGTGGCGCGGATGATGTCGCGCACAGTGGTGGCGCCGTAACCGGCCTCGGCAAACACCTTGCGCGCCGCTTCCAGAATGATCTGGCGGTTCTGCAGCTTGGTCTGCTCGCGCTTGCCGGCAGGCACTGCTCGTGGCGCGGCCGGTTTGACGATTTCGCTCTGTTCCATGACGGACCCCTGACTGGCCGCGGACTCTACAGACGGATGACGCGCCGTCAACTTTCTAGCAATTTCGGGGGGTTACGCGCTAACGTCTTGACGTTGCGGAGGATTGACAGGCCTCGCCGCCCGGCTTTCAACGAGACATGTCCGACGCGCCCGAATGGCTGAAGCACGCCAAGTCCGCCATGAACATGACGCCCTATCTCGCGGGCATCGGCGGCGAGATCGTGGATATCGGCCCCGTCGCGCGCTCGCGACTTCCCTATTCGGAGAAGCTGATCGGCGATCCGGAAACCGGCGTGGTGCATGGCGGGGTCATCACCGGATTGCTCGACCATACGTCCGGCTTGGCGGTGATGGTGAAGCTGCGCCAACCGATGCCGATCGCGACGCTGGACTTGCGGATCGATTACATGCGGCCAGCGAAACCCCACGAGGATATTTTTGCCGAATGTGAGTGTGTGCGCGTCACGCATGAGGTCGCCTTCGTGCGCGGCACGGCACATCAGGGCGATGCGAAAGATCCGATTGCCCTGTGCACGGGCGCGTTCATGATCATTCGCGGCGGCGTGATGGGGATTCCGTCGTGAGCGAGACGCGCGATCCCGCCGAACTCATCGCGCGCATTCCGTATTGTCGCCATCTCGGCATCACGGTCGAAGAGAAAGATGGCGGTGTCATTCTCGTCATGCCATTCCAGCAGCATCTCGTCGGAAATCCAAACTTGCCGGCGCTGCATGGCGGCGTCACCGGCTCACTGCTTGAGACGGCCGCGATCGTGCAAGTGCTGTACGAATTGCGCGAGCCGAAGCTGCCCAAGCCGGTCGACATCACGGTCGACTACCTGCGTTCGGGACGTGCTGTGACAAGCTATGCGCGCGCCCGCATCGCGCGTCAGGGTAAGCGCGTTGTCAATGTCCATGCCGAGATGTGGCAGGAAGACGAAACAAAACTCGTTGCTGCCCTGCGCGGGCACTTTCTGATTCCGCGCTAGGCGATGTTCAGCGCAGATCTGCGCCGATGGCTTCACCGATATTCGAAAATCCGTCGCGCACGATGCAGGCGAGGAGTTCGTTCTTGATGCGCGCGATCAGGCTTGGCCCGTCATAGGCGAGTGCAGAATAAAGCTGCACCAGAGAAGCGCCCGCGCGGATTTTCGCATACGCATCCGAACCGTTTGAAATGCCGCCGACCCCGATAAGGACGAGCTTGTCGCCGATGCGTTGGCGCAATGCGCGCAGGATCGCCGTCGATGGCGTGAACAGCGACTTGCCGGAAAGACCGCCGCTCTCTGCTGCGTATTTACTCTTCAACGTCGAGGGTCGCGCGATGGTGGTATTTGTGGCGATGATACCTTCGGTGCCGCTACCCAGAACGACGCCGGCGATGTCATCCAAGGCTTCCGGCGAAACATCCGGCGCGATCTTGAGAAGAATCGGCACGCGCGATCCGCTTCGCGCCCGCGCTTTCGTCAATGTCGAAAGCAGAAGTTTCAGCTCGTCCTTGTTCTGCAGTCCGCGCAGTCCCGGCGTGTTGGGCGACGAGACATTCGCGGTGATGTAATCGGCGAACGGTGCCAGCTTCGCGAAGCATGTCTCATAGTCGCCGATGCGATTGGCGCTGTCTTTGTTGGCGCCGATATTGATGCCGACGATGCCGTTGCGCGTGCGATGCACGAGCCGCGCCGCCATCGCGTCCATGCCATCATTGTTGAAACCCATGCGGTTGATGACAGCACCGTCTTCGCTCAGCCGAAACAATCGCGGCCGCGGGTTGCCCGATTGCGGGCGCGGCGTGACGCTGCCGCATTCAACAAAGCCCAAACCCATCCGCAGCATCGCGTCGGGCACTTCGGCATTCTTGTCGAACCCGGCGGCGAGGCCGAGCGGATTGGGAAAGCGAAGACCGAGCACCGAAACAGCTAGGTGCGAATCATCCGGCGCGGCTTTGGGAATCACAGCGCCGCCCGCGCGCAACAACAGGAGGGTGGCCCTATGCGCCGGTTCGGGCGGCAGCAGGCGGATGGCGGCAGAGCCCCAATCAGTCAGCATTTGCCAGCCTTTCCGCCTTTTTTTTTGTCCTGTCCAGCACTTGCGTCCCTGCGAATCTTCCTATAGGATTAAATAACTGATTTTAGGACTCGAACTTCATGGCGCGCAATCCCAAAATGATTCTGACCCACGACCAGGTGTGGAACGCGATCGATCTCTTGGCGGAGAATCACGATCTCTCGGCCTCAGGTCTGGCGAAAGCGGCGGGCCTGGATCCCACCACGTTCAACAAATCCAAGCGCGTCGGTCCCGACGGACGTTTGCGCTGGCCATCGACGGAGAGCGTCGCGAAATCGCTGCAAGCGACTGGCGCCCCACTCGAGGAATACACGAGTTACGCGACGCGCGGCGCCAAGCCGCCGAAATACATTTCGCGCCCGGTGCCGCTTATCGGCATGGCGCAAGCGGGAAGCAAAGGCTTCTTCGACGATTCGGGTTTTCCGGCGGGCTCGGGCTGGGATGAAATCCCGTTTCCCGATCTGAACGACGATCATGCCTATGCGCTGGAAATCTCAGGCGACTCCATGCTGCCGATCCTGCGCGACGGCGATCGCGTCGTGGTTTCACCTGCGGCGAGTGTGCGTCGCGGCGACCGCGTGGTGGCGAAAACGACAAGCGGTGAAGTGATGGCCAAACAAGTCGGCCGTCTCACATCGCAACGCGTGGAGCTGAAATCGCTGAATAAGGATTACGACGACCGTGCTTTTCAGCTGAGCGAGCTTGCCTTCATGCACCGCATTCTTTGGTCTAGCCAGTAATCATGCGGCCTTGGTGAACTCGCCGGCGAGGGCTTTGCGGATCATCGCTGCGGTTTGCGCACAGCCGAACAATGCCGCGAAAGAACCAAAGCGCGGGCCCTGGCTTTGGCCGAACAGCACTTCGTAAAGCGCCTTGAACCAGTCGCGCAGCGGCTCGAATTGATGCCGCTTACCGACTTCATAGACTTCGTTCTGAACTTTCTCGGCATCGCGTTCATCGCCGAGCTTTTCGAGAACATCTGCGAGATCGGTTAGTGCCGCGCGTTCCTTGTCGGTCGGCGTGCGATATTTCTTCGTCGGCTTCACAAAATCTTCGTAGTAGCGCAACGCGAAACCCACGAGCTCGTCGAGGCCCGGATTGTCTTTTGGATTCGCCGCCGGAGCATATGCGCGGATGAAGCCCCACAACAAATCGCGGTCATGCGCGCTCGATGCGCTGACCAAGGTGAGCAGCAACCCGAATGTCACCGGATAGTCAGCCGGCGGCGGATTGCCGTTGTGGATGTGGAAGACAGGATTTTCGAGCTTCTGTTCCTGCGTCGTCTCGTTCGAATGATAGGCGCGCAACAGATCGAGATAATCGTCAACCGCCTTCGGGATCACGTCGAAGTACAGCCTCTTCGCCGTGCGTGGCTTCTGGAACATGAACAGTGCGAGGCTCTCGCGCGGTCCATAGGTCAGCCATTCATCGATCGTAAGCCCGTTGCCCTTCGACTTGGAAATTTTCTGGCCTTTGTCGTCGAGGAACAACTCGAAGACGAAATGCTCCGGCGGCTCGCCGCCTGCGATCTGGCAGATGCGATCGTACAGACCCTGATTGGGCTGATGATCCTTGCCGAACATTTCGAAATCGACGCCGAGTGCCGCCCAGCGCATGCCGAAATCGGGTTTCCATTGCAGCTTGCAACGACCGCCAGTGACGGAGACCGTCTCTTCGCTGCCATCTTCTTCGATGTAGGTGATCGTGCCCTTCGCGACATCGCGTGACACAACTTTCGCCAGCAGCACTTTTCCAGAATGCGGCGAGATTGGGAGAAATGGCGAATAGGTAGATGCGCGCTCTTCGCCGAGCGTTGGGATCATCACATCCATCACGCGATCGTATTCGGCCAGCACGCGCATCAAAGCAGCGTCAAAGATGCCGGACTTGTAAAGCGCGGTGGCGCTACCGAACTCGTAATCGAAACCGAAATTGTCCAGGAACGCGCGCAGCCGCGCATTCATGTTGTGGCCGTAGCTTTCGTGCGTTCCGTATGGATCGGGAATCGACGTGAGCGGCTTGCCGAGATTGGCGGCGAGCATTTCCTTGTTCGGCACATTATCCGGAACTTTCCGAAGACCATCCATGTCGTCCGACACCGCGAGCAACCGCGTCTTCACCGGCGACATCAATTCAAGCGCGCGACGCACCCAGGTTGTGCGCGCGACTTCGCCGAACGTGCCGATGTGCGGAAGACCCGATGGGCCATAACCCGTCTCGAACAGCACGATCTCGGTTGTCTGTCCCTTTTTGGCACGCCTCTCCAGCCGCTCGACGACTTTGCGGGCTTCTTCAAATGGCCAAGCGCGGGCCGCGAGCGCCATTTCGCGCGACGGATGAAACGTGCCGGAAGGCATTGGAAATACTGACCTTAAACGTTTGGAAAGGCCGGAAAAGCTAGGCTTCTGCGGGGGATCGCGTCAATGACCGTGCCGTCGCATAGCGCCCATTCGGACGATATTTCTGTCGATGATCGCGCGCGCGCGTTGTGGCCCGAGCGCGTCGATATTCTCTTCCGCATGGGACGGCTCTATCTCTTTTTGCCGTTCTCCGCACTTTGTATCGCCGCAGCGTTTTACAGCCACGCATGCCCTGAGTGGCTCGCGATCGTGCCGCTACTTTTGCAGATCGGCGCGACGGTCGCGACGCGCGAATTCGCCGAACGCTATGAACGGCGCGATCGTTCGGAAGAGCCGCGCGACTGGGCACGCCGTTACGTTTGGTATTCCGCAGCATCCGGTGCGGCGTGGGGCGTCGGCGCTGTGGTCTGGTACGTGCCAGACTCGTTTCCGGCAGAAGGATTTCTCGCGCTCGCATTCATGGGCATGACAGCGGCGGAGTTCATCGCCCGCGCCGTCTATCGTCCGGCTTACAGCGCACACGCCTTTTTCTCACTCAGCCCGCTTATTGTATTGCTCGCGATGGAAGGCAATATGTATGCAGGCCTTGCCGCCATACTGGTGCTGTTCTTCGGCGGCGTGCTCTACGGCTATTGCGATAATATCGGCGAGATCCTCAACGAAGGCATCCGCTTGCGTCGCGAGAACGCCGATCTTGTCATCGGCCTATCGGTCGAGAAAGAAGCAGCCGAAAAGGCGCGCGACGTCGCGGAAACCGGTACGCGCGCGAAGTCTGCGTTCATCGCCAACATCAGCCACGAAATCCGCACGCCCTTGAACGCGTTGCTCGGCATGGCGCAGCTTCTCGAGCAGAGCGAGCTCGACAACAAACAGCGTAGCCATGTGAAAATTCTTCTTGAAGCGGGCCGTGGCCTGAAAGTTCTGCTCGATGATGTGATCGCGCTCGCGCGCGACGAAGCCGAGCCCGCGGCGCTCAACGAGGATGAGTGCGACGTCGGACAAGCCGCGCGCACCGTGATGCGTATGCTGCAGCCGCGCGCGTGGGAAAAGAAGATTTATCTTACGGTGAGTGCACCGAACAATCTGCCGCGTGCCGCAGCCGACCCGCGCCGTGTGCGTCAGGTGTTGCTCAAGCTGGCCGACAATGCCGTGAAGTTCACCGAACGCGGTGGTGTCGAAATCCGCGTTGAACCGCTCGACGCCGAACATCCCGTGATCCGCTTCAGCGTTACGGACACCGGTTTGGGATTCGCGCCGGAAATCGCGGCCAATCTCTTCAAACCGTTTACTCCGGGCGACTCGAGCTACTCCCGCAAAGCCGATGGTGCCGGATTGGGCCTCGCAGTCGCCAAACGGAACGTCGAAAGCTTTGGTGGCGAAATTGGATTCAAAAGCGCCCCGGGCGAGGGCGCTACGTTCTGGTTCACCGCGCCGGCGGTACATGCAGCTGTTGTCGACAGATTCGAAAGCGCCGCTATCGCATCTGATGCGCCGCCACCCGCCAATCTCGGCTTTCTCATCGCGACCGCCGATGAGACCGTTCGCCGGACGTTCATCGATTTTCTGGAACCCTTCGGCAACAAGCTCACGATGGCAGACACCCTCTCCGAAGCGGTCGCGCGCGCGGGCCGCGAAAACTTCGACTGCATCATTGCCGCGGCCGCCGACACGGACACGTTGGCAGCGGCACCAGGCGTTCGCGCGCCGGTAATGGCGTTGGTGTCAGGCGGCATGCGCTCGCCGGAAGGTGCGGCAGCCATTCTGCGCTGGCCGGCAAGTGCCGCGATGCTCTATGCAGGATTGCGTGATGCACTTGGCGGTCTTGTGGAAGAACAAGAAGTGGTCAGTCCCGACGATGCAGTCGCGGCGATCGACGCGTCCGCGTTTGCATCGTTAGAGAAATCGCTCGGCATGACGACGCTAATCGAAATTTTGCAGAGCTATATGATAACCGCCGAAGAGCTTTGCACGCATCTGGATCAGGCCAGCGAAGACGAGAACTGGGAAGATGCCGCGCGTGTGGCGCAAGACATCGCCGGTGCTGCCGGTGGCCTCGGCTTGGCGGCGCTTACTGCCGCGGCCCGCGGATTCACGCAAAAAGCGCGTAATGGCGGCGATGGACTTCACGATGCCGCTCAATCGGTGGTCGGCGAGCACAAGCGCGTTTGCAGCGCGCTGGCGCATCTTTATCCCGATCTCGCCGCATAAAAGTTTCCCTTTCGTTCCAGCCGGAAATGGGCGATATCCGCGCGGATGTCCGCGCCCCCCATTCCATCGCTTGTACCTGCACCGGGTGGCGCGGCTGTAGCATCTGCCAATGACGAAGCACGGCGTATCGGGATTGAAGAAGCCCGAGCGCTGTTCCGTTCCGGCGATGTGATCGTCGCGCATGCGCTATTTGTGTCGGGGCGATTAAAAGCGCCGCCCGCCAAGCCGCTATTCGATGCCGTTGAACTCTTCGCGTTCGCCCGTCCAGCACAGCCCTGCATTCCCAGCGCGCTCGGCATGGCGCGCGCGCTCGGCCTCATGCCGCCGCATACACCGGAAGAGAACGCCCGCGCGTTGCAGGAAATTGCATCGCTATTGCTGGACGAATTGAAAGCCAAATCCGAAGACGAAAAACAACGCATTCGTTCGCTCGCGTCATCGCTGGAGAAAGCCGGATGGCGTTGGGCATCGCCGGTGCTCGAAGCAGTTGGTTCGCCAGATAAAGCGCAATCGCCCATCGCCGGTTTCGATACCTGGCGAGGTTTGCCCCAATGGGAAGACGACGCCGCGCCGGACAAGCCCGGATCGTTGCCGGTC
>DASZML010000250.1:0-2391 GCA_035551875.1 Rhizomicrobium sp. | reverse complement strand
CGTCATCTCGGCCGTTCCGACCTTGGTCATGCCAGGCTGCATGATGTCGGCGGTGCGGTAGCCGTCGGCGAGGACGCGATCGACGGCGCGTTCGAGAAGCTGCGCATCGTCGATGCGACCAAACGAATAGCGCAGGCACATCGCGAATGAGAGGATACAGGCGATCGGATTGGCCAGGCCCTTGCCCGCGATGTCCGGCGCCGAACCGTGGATCGGCTCATAGAGCGCGTATTGTTTGCCATTCGCGCGCTTTGCGCCCAGCGACGCGCTGGGCAGCATGCCGATGGAGCCGGTGAGCTGCGCCGCTTCGTCCGACAACACGTCGCCGAAGAGATTGTCGGTGACGATGACGTCGTATTGCTTGGGATTGCGGACAAGCTGCATCGCGCAATTGTCGGCCAGCACATGGCTGAGCTCGATCTCCGGAAATTCCTTTTTGTGAATTTCGCTGACGACTTCGCGCCACAACATGCCCGTCACCATTACATTCGATTTCTCGGCGGACGCCACGCGCTTTGAGCGCAGACCCGCCAACTCGAACGCCACGCGCGCGATGCGCGCGATCTCGTGTGTCGTGTAGACCTGCGTATCCACCGCGCGCTTTTCGCCATTCGCAAGCGTCGTGGTCTCTTTCGGTTCACCGAAATACACGCCGCCCGTGAGCTCGCGCACGATAAGGATGTCGAGGCCGGACACGATCTCCGGTTTCAACGAAGACGCATTTTTCAGCGCATCGAAACACAACGCTGGCCGCAAATTCGCGAACAGCTCCAGATCCTTGCGCAAGCGCAGCAAGCCACGCTCTGGCTTTTGCGCGAACGGCAGCTTATCCCATTGCGGCCCACCGACCGCGCCGAACAACACCGCGTCGGCCTTCTTCGCTTTCTCGATCGTCGAATCCGGTTCCGGCGTGCCGAGCGTTTCAAGCGCGATGCCGCCGATCGGCGCGCTTTCAGTCGCGAACGCGAAATTACGGTTCTTAGAATACCAGCCGAGGACGCGCTGCGTTTCCGCGATGACTTCCGGCCCGATGCCATCGCCGGGGGTCAGCAATATATTGTGTGTCATTGTTACTTCCGCATCCGCGCGAGACGTTCGCCCATCTCGTTGCCGCGGCCGACGGTGCGATGCAGCTCATGCGCGAGACCGGCTTTTTCCGTCAGGCCGTCGGTATCCTTGAGAAGCTTCTTGTTCGCGGCGTTGCTGCGCCAGGAATTGGCGAGAACTTCTTTCGCGAACGCCGCCACCGCTGCATCCAACTCCGCATCGGCCACGCAGAAATTCGCGAGACCCATCGTCGCCGCTTCGCGCCCTGAATAAGTGTGCGAGGTGAACATCATCTCCATCGCCTTCGCTTTGCCGACGCGGCGCGGCAGACGCTGGCTCATGCCCCACACCGGCACGAGATCCCATTTGCCATGCGTATCCGCGAACTTCGCGCTCTCTGCAGCGATGATGATGTCCGCGCCCAGCGCCAATTCGAGACCTCCGGTCAGACAATGGCCTTGCACGACACACACTACCGGCATCGGCAGATCGGACAGCCGCTCGATCGTGCGCGTTTCGAAATGCGAAACGGATAGGCCTTCGCCGCCGCCCGCGATATCGTCGAGATCGTGACCGGCGCAGAAACTGCGTCCGGTGCCGCGCAAAACAACGCAACCGATCTTCGCGGCATTCGCTTCGATGTAGTCCAGATGCGCCGCGATCTCCTTGAACACGGCGTGATTGAGCGCGTTGAGTTTTTTCGGCCTATTGAGCGTGAGCGTGACGAGACCGTCCGCCTCTTCGCGCAGAACCTCGCTCACAGCCAGCTCACAGCGCTTTCGCGCTTCTTCTCGTAATCCGAAATGTCGCGCTCGTGGCGAAGCGTGAGGCCGATATCGTCCCAACCGTTTATCAGGCACTGCTTGCGGAACGGATCGACATCGAACTTCACCGTGCCGCCATCAGGTCCGCGAATTTCCTGTTTCTCCAGATCGACGGTGATCATCGCGTTGGCGCCGCGCTCTGCATCGTCGAGCAATTTGTCGATGATGTCCTGCGGCAGGGCGATCGGCAAAATGCCGTTCTTGAAGCAGTTGTTGTAGAAGATGTCGGCGAAGCTGGTCGCACACACGACGCGAAATCCAAAATCGAGCAGCGCCCACGGCGCATGTTCGCGCGACGATCCACAGCCGAAATTCGCGCCAGCTACCAGAATTTTAGCGTTCTTGTATTGCGGCTTGTTCAAAACGAAATCGGGATTTTCGCTGCCGTCTTCGTTCGTGCGCATCTCATGGAACAGCGCCTTGCCAAGCCCCGTGCGCTTGATCGTTTTCAAAAACTGCTTGGGAATGATCATGTCGGTATCGACATTGATCATGGGCAGCGGGGCGGCGACGGCCGTCA
>DASZML010000249.1:0-4543 GCA_035551875.1 Rhizomicrobium sp. | reverse complement strand
GACTCTGCCGCCCCCGCCGGTGCGCGTCGCGGCCGTTACGCAACAGAACGTCACTGCGTACGAGAAGACCATCGGCACAATCATGGCCAACGCGACTGTCCAGGTGACGTCGCGTGTCGATGGACAACTGGACTCCGCGGCGTTCACCGAAGGCCAGATGGTGCATCAGGGCGATATTCTCTTCCGCCTCGATCCGAAACCTTTCCAAGCTGCGCTTGCACAGGCGCGGGCGACCATCGCACGCGATGAAGCCTCCCTTGCCAGTGCGAAGAACGACGCAATGCGATATTCGACGCTGGCCAAATTGGGCGCGGCATCGTCTTCGCAGCGCGATCAGTTCGTCGCGCAAGCCAAAGCGCTGACGGCAACCGTGACGGCAGACCAAGCAGTTGCGGAGACGGCAGCGCTCAATCTGCAGTGGTCAGTGATCCGCTCGCCCGTGGATGGCAAGACCGGACCGATCCTCATCCAACCGGGCAATCTGATAAAAGCAAACGACACCAACGCCCTCGTTACGATCACGCAAATCCATCCCGTCAAGGTCTCATTCTTCCTGCCGCAATCGGACGTGCCGCAGATACAGAGCCGCATGTCATCCGGCGCGCTCTCTGCCGACATTCAGGTGCACAACGCCACCCAGACGCATGAAAATGCGAATGTCGATTTCGTGGGCAACGCGGTGAGTTCGACAACCGGCACGATCGAGTTGCGCGCGACCTTTCCCAATACCGACAACCGCCTCGTGCCTGGACAAGTAGTGGATGTCGCCGTCGCGCTGAACCAGTTCAACAATGCGCTGGTCGTACCGCATGATGCGATCAACGTTGGACCGGATGGCCGTTACATATATGCGGTGGATCAGAGCAACAACGCAAAGCTTGTACCCGTCACCGTATTATATGACGACGGTAACATCAGTGCCGTGCAGGGCTCACTGAAGGCTGGCAATACTGTCATTACCGACGGGCAGCTTCGTGTCACGCCGGGCAAACCCGTGGCAATCCAAGGAAAGCAGGGCGGGAAGCGCGGCGCCGCCCACCGATGAACATTTCCGAACCGTTCATACGCCGTCCGGTCATGACGATCCTGCTCATGGTGGGATTGGTGATCTTTGGAATGTTCGGATACTCATCGCTACCGGTCAGCGAGCTTCCGTCTGTCGACTTTCCGACGATCGTCATTTCGGCTTCGCTGCCAGGCGCCGATCCCGAGACGATGGCTTCGGCGGTCGCCACGCCGTTGGAGAACCAGTTCTCTACCATCGCGGGCGTGAGTTCGATGACATCGTCGAGCACGCAAGGTTCGACGCAGATCACCATTCAATTCGATCTCGACCGGAACATCGACGGCGCAGCACAAGACGTGCAGGCCGCGATCTCGGCGGCGGGCCATCAATTGCCGCAGAATATGCCGACGCCGCCCACCATGCGAAAGGTGAACCCGTCGGATTCACCGATCATGTACCTGGCGATGGGCTCACCGACGCTTCCTTTGTCGGAAGTCGACAAATACGCCGAAACGCTGTTGGCACGGCAGATCTCTACGCTTAACGGCGTCGCGCAGGTCAATGTCTACGGTTCGCAGAAATTCGCCGTGCGCATTCAAGCCGATCCGGTAGCACTGGCCGCGCGCGGCATCGGCATCGATCAGGTGGCAAATATCGCCAACGCCGCCAATCCAAACATTCCGACAGGCTCGCTCAACGGCAATACGCAATCGGTCGTCGTGCATTCCAGCGGCCAGCTCGCGAACGCCGATGTCTTCAACAAGCAGATCATCGCCTACAAGAACGGCGCGCCCGTGCGCGTGGAGGATGTGGGCCACGCCACAAACGGCGTCGAGAACAAGTTCGTTGCGAGTTGGTACAATCAGAAGCGCGCCATCGTTCTAGCCATTCAGCGCCAGCCGGGATCGAACACCATCGCGGTGGTGGACGAGATCAAGAGCATCTTGCCGCATTTCATGGAGCAGCTGCCGGCAACGGTGTCGCTGAACGTGCTCTATGATCGCAGCCAATCGATCCGCGATTCCGTCAACGACGTGGAAGAGACGCTCATTATCGCCGCAATCCTCGTCGTGGCGGTGATCTTCATCTTCCTGCGCACGTTGATGGCCACGATCATCCCCTCGCTGGCGTTGCCGATTGCCGTCATAGGCACGTTCGCCGGCATGTCGTTCATGGGCTATAGCCTGGACAATCTCTCGCTGATGGCGCTGACGCTATCGGTTGGATTTGTCGTCGACGACGCCATCGTGATGCTCGAAAACATCGTGCGCCATGTCGAAGAGGGCGAACGCCCGTTCGATGCGGCGCTGAAGGGCTCCCAGGAAATCGGCTTTACGATCCTGTCGATGACCATGTCCCTCGCGGCGGTGTTCATCCCCCTCGTTTTCATGGGCGGCATCATCGGGCGGCTGTTGCACGAGTTCGCCGTCACCATCGTGCTCGCGATCGTTTTCTCGGGGCTGGTGTCGGTGACGCTGACGCCGATGCTGTGCGCGCGCCTTCTGCATGCCGAGCACGACCGTCCGCACAATCGCTTCTACAAATGGAGCGAGCACACATTCGACCGTATCCAATCTGGATATGAACGTACGCTGCGGACAGCTCTGGAGCATCGCCGCGTGACGTTGCTGGTATTTTTCGCCAGCATTGCCGCCACGGTTTTGATGTTCATGGTCAGCCAGCAGGACTTCCTGCCGACCAGCGACCAGGGGCAGATATTCGGCCTGACCGAAGCCGCCAACGGTACGTCTTTCCAGCAAATGGTACGCTATCAGCAACAGGCCGCCGCCATCGTCGGCAAAGACCGCAGCATCGACGGTTTCATGTCCGCCGTCGGGTCCGGCGGATCGAGTTCGGGCGTGAATAGCGGCCGTGTGTTTGCGAGCCTCAAGCCGATCGGCGAACGCGAAAGTCAGTGCAGCTTCCTGATCTTGTGCCATCACATGACGGCGCAAGACATTGCACGCGACCTGCAGAAAAAGCTTTCCAACATTCCCGGCATCAACATTTATATGCAGGTGCCGCCGACCATCCGCATGGGCGGACATCTCACCAAGTCGCAATACCAATACACGCTGCAGGATCTCGACATGGACGAGCTGCAGACATGGTCCAACAAACTGATGGATTCGCTCACGTCAGCGCCAGGCTTCACCGAGGTGACCAGCGATCTTCAGCTTTCGACGCCTTCGGTGAACGTGGTCATAGACCGGGATCGCGCTGCAGCCCTGAATGTGACGCCGGCTGCGATCGAAACCGCATTGGGCGCGGCGTTTGGCGGCGAAGAGATCTCACAGATTTACGGCTCATCGGATACGTATCAGGTGATTCTGGAAGTGCAGGACAAGTATCAGGCAGGTCCGTCGGATCTTTCGCGTCTCTATGTAACGGCACAGGACGGAACATTGGTGCCGCTGACATCGGTAACGAAGATAACCAGCAGCACGATGCCTTTGAGCGTCAACCATCAAGGGCAACTGCCAGCGGTGACCATCTCTTTCGATCTGGCGCCGGGCTATGCGTTGAGCGACGCGGTTTCCACCATCGGACGCGTGCAGCGCCAGTTGGCCATGCCTGCGACCATACAGACGTCCTTCCAGGGCACGGCCCAAGCGTTCGAGGAATCCACGCGTGGATCGGGCATCCTGCTGATCGCGGCATTGATGGTCGTCTACATCATCCTGGGTATTCTCTATGAGAGCTTCATCCATCCGCTGACGATTTTGTCCGGTTTGCCGTCTGCTGCGGTGGGCGCGCTGATAACGCTTTGGCTTTTCGGCGTGCCGCTGAGCCTTTATGCGTTTGTCGGCATGATCATGCTGATCGGCATTGTGAAGAAGAACGCGATCATGATGATCGACTTCGCATTGGCGCGCGAACGCGGCGAACATGTGCCGCCCGAGACGGCGATCTTCGAAGCGGCGGTTATCCGCTTCCGCCCCATCATGATGACGACGATGGCGGCGCTGATGGGCACGTTGCCGATTGCAATCGGATTTGGTGCGGGCGGTGAAACGCGCCAGCCGCTGGGCCTTGCGGTTGTCGGAGGATTGCTGTTGTCCCAGCTTCTGACGCTGTACATCACGCCCGTGATTTATGTTTATCTGGACAATCTCGGGTCGCGCTTTGGCAAGCGCAGTCACCGGCCGCGTCCGATGCCGAGCCCGGCGGAATAATTATCCCCTTTTTGTGATGCGACCGATCTCCGCCACGTCTTCCGGCGTGAGGGACCAATTCGCTGCAGCGACGTTCTGCTCAACCTGCTCGGGCTTGGTCGCGCCGGCGATGATGCTCGACAAAACCGGGTTCGATGCGAGCCAGCTGAATGCCAACTCGAGCATTGTGCGTCCGCGCTTCACACAAAAATCCTGAAGCGCGCCGACGATCTTCCAGTTTTCTTCCGTCATGTAGCGATCGGACAGGCGCTTGACCAACGCCATGCGCGTGCCTGCGGGCGCTTCCGTGCCGTGATGGTATTTGCCGGTGAGCATGCCACTGGCGAGCGGAAAATACGGCAGCAACCCTAGGCCGTGCGCT
>DASZML010000248.1:0-10512 GCA_035551875.1 Rhizomicrobium sp. | reverse complement strand
AAGAGATCCAGCGACAGGCGAAGATTCAGGATTTGGAAGAATTCGTCGAGGACGTTGTCGTTCCGACGGAAGAAGTGTTGGAAGTCCGCCGCGGCCAGAAGGTCAAGGCAGAGCACAAATTCCTGCCCGGCTACGTGCTGCTCAAGGCGAAGCTGACCGACGAGGTCTATCACCTCGTGAAGAACGTCGCGAAGGTCACGGGCTTTCTTGGCCAGAACAACAAGCCTATGCCGCTGCGGCAGGCTGAGGTGGATCGAATTCTGAACCAGGCGCACGAAAGCGCCGAGCATCCGAAGTCGACGATCACGTTCGAGATCGGCGAACAAGTCAAAGTGGCCGATGGCCCGTTCGCGTCGTTCAACGGCGTGGTGGAAGAAGTGGACGAGGACCGTTCGCGCTTGAAGGTCGCGGTGTCGATCTTCGGCCGCGCGACGCCGGTCGAACTGGAATACACGCAGGTCGAAAAAATCTGAGTGTTCTTTTTTTGGCGGTGAGGTGATCTCGCCGCGCAGTCGCGGGAGGGCCGAGCCGGTCCGCTTGTACCGCAAACCGCTAAGGAGGCGGATTTAGGGTGGCAAAGAAGATTACGGGTTACATCAAATTACAGGTGCCAGCCGGCGCGGCGAATCCGTCGCCGCCGATCGGTCCTGCTTTGGGCCAACGCGGCTTGAACATCATGGAATTCTGCAAGTCGTTCAACGCGAAGACGCAGGACCAAGAAAAGAATATGCCGATCCCGGTGACGATCACCGTGTTCTCGGACAAGTCTTTCACCTTCGAGATGAAGACGCCGCCCGCGTCGTTCTTCCTGAAGAAGGCCGCAAAGCTGTCGAGTGGCTCCAAGACCCCGGGCCTTTCTTTCGCAGGCTCCGTGACCAAAGCGCAGGTGCGTCAGATCGCGGAAACGAAGATGAAGGATCTGAACGCCAACGACATCGAAAACGCGATGCTGCTGATTGAAGGCTCCGCGCGCTCGATGGGTATCGAGGTGAAGGGGTAAGCCATGGCCAAGATTTCAAAACGATTCAAGAAAGCGTCCGAAGGCGTGGATATCGGCAAAAGCTACGGCGTCGAAGAAGCCGTGAAGCTGGTAAAATCGCGTGCGACTGCAAAGTTCGACGAGACGATCGAGATCTCGATCAATCTCGGCGTCGATCCTAAGCATGCCGACCAGATGGTGCGCGGCGTTGTTGCGCTTCCGTCCGGCACCGGCCGCAATCTGCGCGTCGCCGTGTTCGCGAAAGGTGCGAAGGCCGATGAAGCTAAGAAGGCGGGCGCGGACATCGTCGGCGCGGAGGACCTCTTCGAAACGGTCAACAAGGGTACCGTCGATTTCGATCGTTGTATTGCGACGCCGGACATGATGGGCCTCGTCGGCCGTCTCGGTAAGGTACTGGGCCCGCGTGGCCTGATGCCAAATCCGAAAGTCGGCACGGTGACGATGGACGTCACGCAAGCGATCAAGGATGCCAAAGGCGGCGCGGTTGAATTCCGCGTTGAAAAGGCCGGCATCGTTCAAGCCGGCGTCGGCAAAGCGAGCTTCACGGAAGACGCAATCGTCAAGAACGTTATGGCGTTCGTTGACAGCGTCATGAAGGCGAAGCCGACCGGTGCCAAAGGCACATACATGAAAAAGATCTCGCTCTCATCGACGATGGGTCCGGGCGTGAAAATCACGCTTGGCAGTGTCGGCGCATCGAGCGCGGCTGCGTAAAGCGTACTCGTTTAATGCGCCCTTTTGGGGCGATGAAGAATTCGGGCGGACGATCGCCTGAACTGTCCGAGACCACCGGAGTGCTTAGGCACTTAAAAGTTCCGGTGCAGACAGGGAATGAAACCGATTTGCGATGGAGACATCGCCGTTCGGATTTGAACCCTGGGACAGAGTTTGAATGTCACAGGGCTTCGCTTCGGATCGTCACGAAGCGAGGTTGATAGGAGAACGCAGTGGATAAAACCCAGAAGGCGGAAGTCGTCGAAGACCTGAATGGCGTCTTTGCGAATGCCGGCTCCGTGGTTGTCGCCCACTACACGGGCCTGACGGTCGCCGAGTTGAGCGATCTTCGTACGCGCATGCGCGCGGCCGGAGCTTCGTTCCGCGTGGCGAAAAACCGTCTGGCCGTGCGCGCTCTTAAAGGAACGCCGATTGAAGGCATCTCCGATCTCTTCAAAGGTCCGACGGGCATTGCTGTCAGCAATGATCCGGTCGCGGCTGCGAAGGTGTCGGCTGCCTACGCCAAGGACAATGACAAGCTTGTCATCCTCGGTGGATCGGTTGGAACGACGACTTTGGATGCGAACGGCGTCAAAGCCCTCGCAACTCTGCCGTCGCTCGATGCACTGAGGGGCAAGATCGTAGGGCTGCTCGTTGCGCCCGCGACCAAGATCGCCGGAATCGTTCAGGCTCCCGCTGGCCAGTTGGCCCGCGTCATCGGCGCATATTCCAAAAAAGAAGCGGCATAAGCGGCAATCACTCAACCATTCAAATCTGAAATCAAAGGAAACTGAGAAATGTCGAAGATCGAAAAGCTTGTTGAAGACCTGTCGGGCCTCACGGTCCTGGAAGCCGCGGACCTCGCGAAGCTTCTCGAGGACAAGTGGGGCGTTTCCGCCGCTGCTCCTGTTGCCGCTGCTGCCGGTCCGGCCGCCACTGCCGCTCCGGCCGCGGAAGCCAAGACCGAATTCACGGTCGTGCTCATGGAAGCGGGCGCCAACAAGATCAATGTCATCAAGGAAGTCCGTGCGATCACGGGCCTCGGTCTGAAGGAAGCCAAAGACTTGGTCGAAGGCGCTCCCAAGGACGTGAAGGCCGATGTGTCCAAGGACGAAGCTGAGAAACTGAAGAAGCAACTCGAAGGCGCCGGCGCCAAGGTCGAGTTGAAGTAATTAAGGAGGCGAGGAGGGTTGAATAACCCACCCCGCGTGCATATTTCGTTCACCCACCCCCTCGGGCGAGTCGCCCGCCCGAGGGTCGGTGGTTTTCGCTCATTCGGTACGACGCAAGGGAACGCGGAATGACTCTCTCATTCACGGGACGCAAAAGACTTCGCAAGTACTTCGGCAAAATGGTCGAAGTGGCGGAGATGCCCAACCTCATCGAAGTCCAGCGGACTTCTTATGACCAGTTTCTCCAGGTCGCCAAGCCGGAGGGCGGGCGCTTGGACGAGGGGTTGCAGGCGGTTTTCTCGTCGGTCTTCCCGATCAAGGATTTCTCCGAGAATTCCCTTCTTGAATACGTGGACTATCACTTCGAAAATCCGAAATACGATGTCGAGGAGTGCCAACAGCGCTCCATGACTTACGCCGCGCCGCTGAAGGTGACGCTTCGTCTCATCGTGTTCGATGTGGATGTCGAGACCGGCGCCAAGTCGGTGAAGGACATTAAAGAGCAGGACGTCTATATGGGCGACATCCCGTTCATGACCGAGAACGGTACATTCGTGATCAACGGTACCGAGCGCGTGATCGTTTCGCAGATGCACCGCTCGCCGGGCGTATTCTTCGACCACGATAAGGGCAAAACGCATTCGAGCGGCAAGCTTCTGTTCGCGGCGCGCGTGATCCCTTACCGCGGTTCGTGGCTCGATTTGGAATTCGACGCGAAGGACATCATGCATGTCCGCATCGATCGCCGCCGCAAACTGCCGGCAACGACGCTGCTCTATGCGCTCGGCATGACGCAAGAAGACATCCTCTCGAATTTCTATTCGAAAATCGCGTTCAAGCACATGAAGGATGGCAATTGGTCCACGCCGGTCGAACCGACATGGATGCGCAATGCCAAAGCCATTGGCGAATGGAAGAACGCCAAGACCGGCGAAGTGCTGGTGGAAGCCGGCGCGAAGATTCCGGTGCGCGGTCTGCGCAAGTGGCAGGAAGATGGCGTCAAGCAAATTGCCGTCAGCGAGGATGACATCATCGGACGCTTCTCTGCGCTCGACATGGTCAACCCGGAAACGGGAGAAATCTTCGTCGAAGCCGGCGATGAGCTGACCAAGGCGTCGCTCGAAACACTTGTCGACAACGACTTCAAGGAAATCGACGTCATCAACGTCGATGGCATCACGATTGGCTCGTATGTGCGCAACACCATGACGGTGGATAAGAACCACAGTCGCGAGCAGGCGCTGATCGACATCTACCGCGTCATGCGCCCCGGCGAACCGCCGACGCTGGACACGGCCGAGACGCTGTTTAACCAGCTCTTCTTCGACAGCGAGCGTTACGATCTTTCGAGCGTTGGCCGCGTGAAGATGAACATGCGCATGAGCCTCGATGCGCCGGACACGATGCGCGTTCTGCGCAAGGAAGACGTCATTGCCATCGTGAGAGCGCTGGCGGATCTGCGCGATGGCCGCGGTGAAATCGACGACATCGACAATCTCGGTAATCGTCGCGTGCGTTCGGTCGGCGAATTGATGGAAAACCAGTTCCGCGTCGGGTTGCTGCGCATGGAACGGGCGATCAAGGAGCGCATGTCCGCTGTCGATATCGACACCGTTATGCCGCACGACCTGATCAACGCGAAGCCGGTGGCGGCATCGGTGCGCGAGTTCTTCGGTTCTTCGCAGTTATCGCAGTTCATGGACCAGACGAATCCGCTGTCGGAAGTCACCCACAAGCGCCGCATGTCGGCCCTTGGACCGGGTGGTCTGACGCGCGAGCGCGCCGGTTTCGAAGTGCGCGACGTGCATCCGACTCACTATGGCCGCATCTGCCCGATCGAGACACCGGAAGGCCCGAATATCGGTCTGATCAACTCGCTCGCAACCTACGCACGCATCAACAAGTACGGCTTCATCGAAAGCCCGTACCGCAAGGTTGTAAACAAGCACGTCACAAACGAAGTGGTTTATCTGTCGGCGATGGAAGAGGCGAAGTACACGATCGCCCAGGCCAACGCGACGATCGATGGCCGCGGCCGCATCACCGACGAACTGGTATCCTGCCGCAAGCATCTCGACTTCGTGATGACGACGCCGGATCAGGTCGAGTTCATCGACGTGTCGCCCAAGCAGCTCGTGTCCGTCGCCGCAGCGCTCGTGCCGTTCCTCGAGAACGACGACGCCAACCGCGCGTTGATGGGTTCGAACATGCAGCGTCAGGCTGTGCCGTTGCTGCGCCCGGAAGCGCCGCTGGTCGGCACCGGTCTAGAAGATGTCGTCGCACGCGACTCGGGCTCGGCCATTGCCGCGCGCCGTGCGGGTGTTGTCGATCAGGTTGACGCCACACGTATCGTTATCCGTGCAACGGAAGAAACCGATCCGACGAAGCCTGGCATCGACATTTATCGTCTGAAGAAGTTCCAGCGCTCCAACCAGTCGACCTGCATCACGCAGACGCCGCTGGTGAAAATTGGCGATCTTCTGCAGAAGGGCGACATCATTGCCGATGGTCCTTCGACGCAGCTGGGCGAACTGGCACTCGGCAAGAACGCGCTCGTCGCGTTCATGCCGTGGAACGGCTACAACTTTGAGGACTCCATCCTCATCTCCGAGCGCATCGTGCGCGACGACGTCTTCACCTCGATCCACATCGAGGAATTCGAGACGATGGCGCGCGATACCAAGCTCGGCCCTGAGGAAATCACGCGCGACATCCCGAATGTCGGCGAAGAGTCCCTCAAGAACCTAGATGAAGCAGGCATCACCTATATCGGCGCAGAGGTTCAGGCTGGTGACATTCTCGTCGGCAAAGTGACGCCGAAGGGCGAAACCCCGATGACGCCGGAAGAAAAACTTCTGCGCGCCATCTTCGGCGAGAAGGCGGCTGACGTGCGCGACACGTCGCTCCGCGTTCCGCCGGGTGTCACAGGCACGATAGTGGAAGTGCGCGTCTTCAATCGTCATGGCGTTGACAAGGATCAACGCGCGATGGCGATCGAGAAGGCGGAAGAAGAGCGTCTGGCCGAAGACCGCGACGACGAACTCGCGATTCTCGAGCGCAACATCTTCTCGCGTCTCGAAGAGATCCTGCTCAATAAAACCGCCGCGCATGGCCCGAAAGGCATGGCTGCCGATACGAAGATTACGCCGGGCGTCCTTGAGACGATCGCGCGTCATCAATGGTGGCAGATCGCGCTGCGCAACGAAAAGGCGCAAGGCGAAATCGAAGCGCTGCGCAAGCAGTACGATGAGTCCAAGGGCCGCCTCGATGCACGCTTCGCGGATAAGATCGAAAAGCTGCGCCGGGGCGATGAACTCGCGCCGGGCGTAATGAAGATGGTCAAGGTGTTCGTCGCGGTGAAGCGCAAGCTGCAGCCAGGCGACAAGATGGCTGGCCGCCATGGCAACAAGGGCGTGATCAGCCGCATTCTTCCCATCGAAGACATGCCGCATCTGGACGACGGTACGCCAGTCGATGTCGTGCTTAATCCATTGGGCGTGCCTTCGCGCATGAACGTCGGTCAGATTCTTGAGACCCATCTGGGATGGGCATCGTCAGGTCTTGGCCGCCAGATCGGCGCGATCGTCGACAAAGTGAAGCGTGACGGCAAGTACGAGCCGCTGCGGCGTCACTTGAAGACTATCTATGGCGACGATGAGCGACTGAAGGAGCTTGATGAGCAGGGCCTGATGGAACTGGGCAGCAATCTTCGCGCGGGCGTGCCGATGGCGACACCGGTGTTCGATGGCGCCAAGGAAGCCGACATCGTCGACATGCTCGAACAGGCAGGCCTTACCTCGTCAGGTCAGGTCACGCTCTATGACGGCCGCACCGGCGAAGCGTTCAAGCGTCAGGTAACCGTTGGTTACATCTATATGCTGAAGCTGCATCACTTGGTGGATGACAAGATCCACGCGCGTTCGATCGGTCCTTACTCGCTCGTCACCCAGCAGCCGTTGGGCGGCAAGGCGCAGTTCGGCGGTCAGCGTTTCGGCGAAATGGAAGTGTGGGCGCTCGAAGCCTATGGTGCGGCTTACACGTTGCAGGAAATCCTGACCGTGAAGTCGGACGACGTGGCCGGCCGCACGAAGGTCTACGAGGCGATCGTTCGCGGCGAAGACACCTTCGAGGCGGGTATCCCGGAAAGCTTCAACGTGCTCGTGAAGGAAATGCGGTCACTCTCGCTCAACGTCGAGTTGGTGAACGGCACGCCGACATAAAAACCTGTCATGGCCGGGCAGCCCGAAGGGGCGATCCGGCCAACCAGGTAGAAGAAATTGCAATGAGTGATCCGAAGTCTGCTGCTTCGGATCGGTGAAAAGGAAAGGCTCGTTATGAATCAAGAGCTGATGAACGTCTTCAAGACGCAGAACGAACAACCGCAGTTCGATCGCATTAAAATCTCGCTGGCCTCGCCGGATCAAATCCTGCGCTGGAGTCACGGCGAGGTGAAGAAGCCGGAAACAATCAATTATCGTACCTTCAAGCCGGAGCGTGACGGTCTGTTCTGCGCGCGCATCTTCGGACCGACGAAGGACTACGAATGCTTGTGCGGCAAGTACAAGCGCATGAAGTACAAGGGCATCGTCTGCGAAAAGTGCGGCGTTGAAGTCACGGTGCAGAAAGTGCGCCGCGAACGCATGGCGCATATCGAGTTGGCGTCTCCGGTGGCGCACATCTGGTTCCTGAAGTCGCTGCCGTCGCGCATTGGCTTGATGCTCGACATGACGCTGAAGGATCTCGAACGCGTTCTGTATTTCGAAAACTACGTCGTTATCGAGCCGGGCCTGACGCCGTTGAAGGATCGTCAGCTTCTGACGGAAGACGAGTTCTACAAGGCGCAGGATGAATACGGTGAAGACAGCTTCACTGCCAAGATCGGCGCTGAAGCGATCCGCGATCTTCTGATGGCGATCGATCTCGAGAAGCTGCGCGATCATCTTCGCGAAGAGATCAAAGTCGCCACGGGCATTGAGAAGCCCAAAAAGCTTGTGAAGCGTCTGAAGGTCGTCGAGGCATTCATCGATTCCGGCAATCGTCCGGAATGGATGATCCTGACAGTCGTTCCGGTGATACCGCCGGAGCTGCGCCCGCTCGTTCCGCTAGACGGCGGCCGCTTTGCGACGTCGGATTTGAACGATCTTTATCGCCGCGTCATCAACCGCAACAACCGTCTGAAGCGCCTCATCGAGCTCAAGGCGCCGGACATCATCGTGCGCAACGAAAAGCGTATGTTGCAAGAGTCCGTCGATGCGTTGTTCGACAACGGCCGTCGCGGCCGTGTCATCACGGGCGCCAACAAACGCCCGCTGAAGTCGCTCGCCGACATGCTGAAGGGCAAGCAAGGCCGCTTCCGTCAAAACCTGCTCGGCAAGCGCGTCGACTATTCGGGCCGTTCGGTGATCGTGGTTGGTCCCGAACTCAAGCTGCATCAGTGTGGCTTGCCGAAGAAGATGGCGCTCGAACTCTTCAAGCCGTTCATTTATTCGCGCCTCGAAGCGAAAGGTTTTTCGCAGACCGTCAAACAGTCCAAGAAACTGGTGGAGAAAGAGCGTCCCGAAGTTTGGGATATTCTTGAAGAAGTCATCCGCGAGCATCCGATCCTGCTCAATCGCGCTCCGACGCTTCACCGCCTCGGCATTCAGGCGTTTGAACCCGTGTTGATCGAAGGCAAAGCGATCCAGCTTCACCCGCTGGTTTGCACAGCCTTCAACGCGGACTTCGACGGCGACCAGATGGCCGTGCACGTTCCCTTATCGCTCGAAGCGCAGCTGGAAGCGCGCGTGCTGATGATGTCCACGAACAACATCCTCAGCCCCGCGAACGGCAAGCCGATCATCGTGCCGACACAGGATATCGTGCTGGGCCTCTACTACCTGAGCCAGGAAAGGGCAGGTGAACCGGGCGAATATCGCGAAGACAAAAAGACGAAGGCGCCGCTGCAGGGTTTCTACGCCAACATGGCCGAAATCGAGCAGGCGCTGTTCTCAGACGCCGTTACGCTGCACGCCAAGATCAAGGCCCGTTACAAAACTGTCGATGCGGAAGGAAAGCCCGTTACGCTGCGCGTGGACTCCACGCCGGGCCGTATGATGATCGCGGAAATTCTGCCGCGTCATCCGAAAATCCCGTTCGAGCTCGTCAATCGCTTGCTGCGAAAGCAGGAAATCTCGCACCTGATCGATGAGGTCTATCGTCACTGCGGTCAGAAGGACACGGTGTTGTTCGCAGACGCACTGATGGCGCTGGGTTTCCGTGAAGCCTGCAAAGCCGGTATCTCGTTCGGTAAAGACGACATGGTCGTTCCGGATACGAAAGAGAAGCTGATCGATGAAACACGCCACAAGGTGCGCGAATTCGAGCAGCAATATCTGGACGGTCTCACCACCGACAAAGAGAAGTACAACCTCGTTGTCGATGCGTGGTCGAAATGCACCGATCAGGTCGCGACCGAAATGATGAAGGAAATTTCCGAGCCGAAGATCGACCCGGAAACGCATCGCGTCAAAGAGATGAACTCCATCTATATGATGAGCCACTCGGGCGCGCGCGGTTCGCCGCAGCAGATGAAGCAGCTCGCCGGTATGCGCGGCCTCATGGCGCGTCCCGACGGCTCGATCATCGAGACGCCCATCCTGTCGAACTTCAAGGAAGGCCTCACCGTTCTCGAGTACTTCAACTCGACTCACGGTGCCCGTAAGGGGCTGGCGGACACCGCGCTCAAGACGGCGAACTCGGGTTACCTGACCCGTCGTCTCGTCGACGTGGCGAATGACTGCATCATCACCACCGAAGATTGCGGCACCAAGCGCGGCGTGTTCGTGCAGGCTGAAATCGACGGCGGCACCGTTGTGGCATCGCTGACGGAGCGCGTCCTTGGCCGTACCACTGCGGAAGACGTGAAGCATCCGGATACAGGTGAGGTCATCCTCAAGCGTAATAAGGAAGTCACGGAAGACGCCGCGGACAAGATCGAAAACGCGAACGTCCAAAAAGTCCGCGTGCGTTCTGTTCTTACCTGCGAGCTGACCGACGGCGTTTGCGGCAAGTGCTATGGGCGCGATCTTGCGCGCGGCACATCCGTCAACATCGGCGAGGCCGTGGGCGTTATCGCGGCGCAGTCGATCGGCGAGCCGGGCACGCAGCTTACTATGCGTACGTTCCACATCGGCGGCGCGGCGCAGGTTGCGGGCTCGTCGAAGATCGAGGCGTCGTATGACGGCAAGGTCAAGATCGTGAACAAAAATGTCGTCAAAAACTCCGACGGCGAGTTGATCGCGATGTCGCGCAACATGCAGGTCGTGATCGTGGACCCGAAAGGCCAGGAACGCGCCAGCTACCGCATCACCTATGGCGCGCGCCTGAAGGTCGATGACGGCGCAACGGTGAAGCGCGGCGATCGTCTCTCCGAGTGGAATCCGAACGCGTTGCCGGTTCTCACCGAAGTCAGCGGCATCGTGAAGTTCGAGGATCTCGTCTCGGGCGTCTCGATCCGCGAAGTCGCCGACGAAAAGACCGGCGTGACCAATCGCGTCGTCATGGACAGCCGTGGAACGGGAACGAAAGCGTCCGCCGAACTGCGCCCGACGATGATCATCGTCGACAAGAAGGGCAAGATACTGCCGA
>DASZML010000247.1:0-10060 GCA_035551875.1 Rhizomicrobium sp. | reverse complement strand
ATCACCTTTCTTTCCTGTCCGGAGCTCCGGCGAGTCGCCGTTCCAGCTGGAACGAAATAGGAACAAACTCTCCGGATGTCAAGTCTTTCGCGGTCGGAGCGGATCGATGAGCCCCACCCGAATTAGCTGGGGATTGACTCGCCAAATGTCAGAACATAATAGGAACAAATAAAAGCGGCAATAGCGGCTGGCGCTCACCCGGAATAGGGTCCGGCTCTTCGGTTGCGGAAAGGCAAGAACAATGGCGGGCAGCGTCAACAAGGTCATTTTGGTGGGCAATCTCGGCAAGGATCCGGAGACACGCCGGATGCAGAGCGGCGATCCGGTCGTAAACCTGTCGATCGCCACATCCGAAACCTGGCGCGACAAGGCCAGCGGCGAGCGCAAGGAAAAGACCGAGTGGCACCGCGTGGTAATCTTCAACAAGAACCTCGCCGAAGTCGCGGAGAAATATCTCCGCAAAGGCTCGAAGGTGTATGTCGAAGGCGCGCTGCAGACGCGCAAATGGACCGACAAGGACGGTGCGGAGAAGTATTCGACCGAAGTCGTGCTGCAGAATTTTCGCGGCGAACTCACCATGCTCGATACGAAGGGCGGCGAAGGCGGCGGTCAACGCAGCAGCATGGGCGGATCGGATGCGCCGGCAAGCTTTGAGCGCGCCGAAATGGATGACGAAATTCCGTTCTAGCGTGATGCCGCGGATGTGGCGCGGTTCGGTTTTCCTGTTCGCATTGCTGCTCGCCGCCTGCGCATCGTACGGCGAGCCTGCGGATATCATCGCTTATCCAAGCGTTGCTGCAGCTTACATTCCGCTTGAACAGAGCAATCTCTTCACAGAAAGAGCCGGCGCTGCCGTCGTGATCGCGCCGGGTATCGCGGTGACAAATGCGCACAATAGCAACCTGATCGACGCGAAATCGGTGATCGCCGCTCTGAGCGATTACGACTTGCTCTATTTCCACACATCGAAGACGGCGGCAGTTCCGGTTGCCGTTCCTTATGACGGCGAGCGTGTCGTTGCTTACGGGCAGGGCGACGCCCAGCAGCTTCGCAAAGCGAGCGGCATCGTGAAGCGTTTTTGGCCTGCCGCGTTCGGTTACACGGCCGATGCGGGGCCGGGCTTCAGTGGCGGTCCCGTCGTCGATGAGAAAACCGGTGCGCTGGTGGGCATCACCTATGGCTATCTCGATAACAGCGATGCAGGCGGACGTCTGATGACCGCTTACACAACGGCGTTCGTTCTCTCCGAAATGCGCGAGAAAATACCCGGACCCTAGCGTGTCACGGCTGAATGCGAAGTGCTTACCGGCTCATCGAAAATTTGTCCGTTTTCCATGCGCAAGACGCGATCGCAAAGCGCGAGGCTTTCGCGGCGATGCGCGATCAGCACAATCGTCATTCCGGGATAGAGATTGCGAATGCGTTTAAGGATCACGCTTTCGCTTGCAATATCGATGGCGTTCGTCGCTTCGTCCAGGAGCAGCAGCGACGGATCGCGAAGCAATGCGCGGGCCAATGCGATACGCTGGCGCTCGCCGCCGGACACAAGCGTCCCGCGTTCTCCGACCACGCTCTCCAGACCGCGAGGCATGGACCGCACCAGGTCCTCTGCGCCGCAAACCGCAAGCGCGCGCCACATGTCCTCTTCCATCGCAGCCGAATTGGCCCAGGCCAGATTGCGCCGGATTGTATCGTGAAAGAGAAACGGATCTTGCGCCACATAGCTGGATTGTTCACGCCAGGCGGCGAGTGCTGGTCCGGATAACTTTGTTTTTCCGACGATGATGGTGCCTTGTTGCGGCGTTATGAGGCCAATGAGCAAATCGGCGAAGGTCGACTTGCCCACGCCAGATTCGCCTCCGATACCGACAAAACTTTCCGGTGTAATCGCTAGATTGAGAGCGGCGACGCCGCGACCGCCCGGATGTCGGAAGAAAACATCGCTGAATACGATGTCACCATGCAGGGATTCGTGAGATTGAGTTGTGGCCGATGTATTATCGGGCCGCAGTTCGCTCTCCAGTTCCACGACTTTATCGAACGCCGGAAGACTATTTGCGAATTGCTGCGCCCCCTGCGCGAGTTGCATTGCAGGCCCATTCATGCGCGCCAGGATCAGGAGCATCACGATCACGATCTGAGGCGGGATGTTGAGCAAACCGACACCCACAAACACGGCGAGCGCGCCGACGAGCGCCACGAGCGTCGCGATCGCCAACCGGGAGCGCGTGCGTTGCCGGATGAACCCGATCTGACGGTCGCGAAGTCTCCGCAGCGTATCTTCGAACTCACGCACGAAGCTGGCTTGCAGGTTCTGGCTGACCGCCAGTTTCAGCCCGCCCAGGAATTGTGTTGCGATGTCGAGCAGCATGAGATTGACCCGTGTGACAAAGCCGCCGAGCGTGCGCGCGCTGCGCATCGCCGCCACCAAGCCGATGCTGCCCGCGACCAGAAAAGCGATGATGATCGCCGCCAATACGGGTGACAGCACGAATGCGATGGCGGCTTGCACCACAAGCATCATCAGCGACACGCCGCTTTGGAGCATAAATTGGACTGCGACACCGATGCGTTGAATATCGCCACTCATCAGATCGGTGATGCGCGCATGGCGCAGTGTGCTGATCTGGTCCCAACGGGCTTGCGCCAGGCGTTTCATGACCCGGCTTCGCTGTTCCTCGACGAAGCCGATCTGCAATTCGGACAGCCGTACGTCACGCGCCAGAATGATGGCGGCCCGGACCAGCATGAGCACTGCAAAAATTCCGAGGAGAAGGCCCAGCTGCGCGACGCGCGTTTCGACCCCTGCGAACGCAAAGAACGTTTGCGCGTAATGATGAAGACGACGCGTTGGGCCGGCGCTTTCGATCACGCCAAGAAGCGGCACGATCAACAGAATGCCGACGCCATCCAGAAGTGCGCCAAGCGCGATCAGCGTCAGCGTGGAGGCAAGGCGCGGGCGGGCGAAATCGACAACAGAGCTTAGAAATCGCATGACCGATTTCGCAAAACTTGTTTCCGATGCAGGCATTGAGCGCGGGTCCACGGATTTTCCAGTAGTGTGCTCGATCATCCTATCGCACAGACTTGGCTCGGAATGGGAATTTAAGACTGTGGAAAACTTCGTGCATCGGACGTCATTGAGCGCGATGTTTTTCTGGTGAAACCGCACCGCAAAATGCTAGATTTACCGATGGATTCCCGGCCCGCGTCATACCGCGCTAAGGCCCTGATAAGGAACGCATTTTGAGCGATACTTCGCCACCCGGCGCTGCCCCCGTTTCGGGTAATACGCTTCCCATCGCCATCGAGGACGAGCTCAAGAAATCTTACCTCGATTACGCGATGAGCGTGATCGTCTCGCGCGCCCTTCCGGATGCGCGCGACGGGCTCAAGCCTGTGCACCGCCGCATCCTGTTTTCGATGCATGAAAATGGCCGCGACTGGAACAAGCCCTATCGCAAATGCGCGCTCATCGTCGGCGACGTCATGGGCAAATATCACCCGCATGGCGACCAATCGATCTATGACGCGCTCGTCCGCATGGCGCAGGATTTTTCGATGCGCGCCCCGCTTATCGACGGGCAGGGCAATTTCGGTTCGGTGGACGGCGATCCTCCGGCGGCGATGCGTTACACGGAATCGCGCCGCTCGAAGATCGCGCACATGCTGTCCGAGGACATCGACAAGGATACGGTGCCTTTCCGGGACAATTACGACGGCTCCGAACGCGAGCCCGTCGTATTGCCGGCGCGGTTCCCAAATCTGCTCGTCAACGGGGCTGGCGGCATTGCCGTCGGTATGGCGACGAACATCCCGCCTCACAATCTGGGCGAAGTGATCGATGCGTGTCTTGCTTATATCGACGATCCGTCCATCGGCATGGATGCGCTGACGGAGATCGTGCCGGGGCCGGATTTTCCGACCGGCGCTCTTCTCATCGGCAAACAAGCTGCGCGCGGCGCGCTGGCGCGGGGCCGAGGCTCGATCCTGATGCGCGCGCGTTGCGCGATCGAGGAGATCCGCAAGGATCGCGAAGCCATCATCGTCACCGAACTTCCGTTTCAGGTGAACAAGGCTCGGATGCAGGAGAAGATCGCCGAACTCGTGCGCGACAAGCGCATCGAGGGCATAGGCGAAATCCGCGACGAGAGCGATCGCCACGGCATGCGCGTGGTCATCGAGATCAAACGCGACGCTTCCGGCGAAGTCGTGCTGAACCAGCTCTATCGCTATTCCGAACTGCAAACGACATTCGGCGTCAACATGGTGGCGCTGAATGCCGGCCGCCCCGTGATCATGAATCTGAAGGACATGATCGGCGCCTTCACGACGTTCCGCGAGGAAGTCGTCACAAAGCGCACGCGGTTCGAACTCAACAAGGCACGCGACCGCGGCCACATCTTGGTCGGTCTCGCCATTGCCGTCGCGAATATCGACGAAGTGATTGCGCTGATCCGCAGTGCGCCGGACAGCGCGACCGCCAAGGAGCAACTGATGGCGCGCGCGTGGCCTGCGAAGGATACCGCGCCGCTTGTGCTGCTGATTGCCGATCCGCGGCACATCATGCTCGAAGACGGTACCATCAGGCTGTCGGAAGAGCAGGCAAAGGCGATTCTTGAGATCAGGCTCGCGCGCCTCACGGCCTTGGGCCGCGACGAAATCGCGGACGAGGTCGCCAAGCTCAGCGAATTCATCAAGGACTATCTCGACATTCTCCGTTCGCGTCCGCGTGTACTCACCATCGTGAAGGACGAGCTGATTGCGATCAAAGATGAGTTTGCGACGCCGCGGCGCACCGAACTGGTCGATGCCGATGTGGAGATCGAAGACGAAGCGCTGATCGAGCGCGAGGAAGTCGCGATCACTGTCACCCATGCGGGCTACATCAAGCGCACACCGATTGACGAATATCGCGTGCAGGGACGCGGCGGCAAGGGCCGCTCCGGCATGTCGACGCGCGAAGAGGACTTTGTCACTAACATTTTCGTCGCCAACACGCATGCGCCGATGGTGTTTTTCTCGTCTACCGGCATGGCCTACAAACTGAAGGTTTGGCGCCTTCCCGAAGCGCGCATCCAGGGCAAGGGCAAGGCGATGGTGAACCTTCTGCCGCTCGGCGATGGCGAACGCATCACCACCATCTTGCCACTGCCCGAAGATGAATCGCAGTGGGAGAAGCTCAACGTCGTGTTCGCGACGAAATCCGGCGATGTGCGCCGCAACGAGCTGTCCGACTTCGTGAGCATCAATCGCAACGGCAAGATCGCGATGAAGCTGGAAGAGGGCGATCGCATCATCGACGTGAAGGTGTGCACCGATCAGGATGACGTTCTGCTCACAACCAAGGGCGGCAAGTGCATTCGCTTCGCCGTGACGGACGTGCGCGTCTTCAAGGGGCGCGACTCCACCGGGGTTCGCGGCATCAAGCTGGCGAGCGGCGACGAGATCGTGAGCCTGACGCTGCTGCATCACGCCGACGCGACAACGGCGGAAGCGCGCGCTTATCTCAAGCAGGCGAACGCCGCGCGCCGCGCCGCGACCGGCGAAGAAGAGGCGCAGGTCGAGGATGCCGATGACGCGGCCGATGAGGGCACCGAGGAAGCGACGCTGACACAAGAGCGCTATGCGTCGCTCGGCGCGCGCGAACAGTTCGTGCTCGCGATGTCGGCCAATGGTTTTGGCAAGCGCACATCGTCTTACGAATACCGCGTCACGGGACGCGGCGGTTCGGGCATCGTCGCCATCGGCATGGGCAAGAAGAATGCAGCGGTGATCGCGGCCTTCCCGGTCGAGGAATCCGACGATCTCATGCTCATCTCCGACACGGGACAGACGATCCGCGTGCCGGTGAGCGGTATCTCGATCCAGGGCCGGTCCGCGCAAGGCGTCACCGTGTTCCGTGTGGACGAAGGTGAGAGGGTTGTGTCGGTCGAGCGGATAGAGGACGTTTCGGAAGAAGCGGCCGGCTGATACGGGGAAGCCATGAGCAAGAAGCGCGTCGGGCTCTATCCGGGCACGTTCGATCCGCCCACGCTGGGTCATCTCGATATCGTGAAACGGGCGTTGAAGCTGGTCGATCATCTCGTGATCGGCGTTGGCACGGGCACCGGGAAGCATCCGCTATTCTCTTATGAAGAACGCGTCGAGATGTGGCAGCACGAATCCGCGGCGCTGACAAAGGACGGCGGCAGCATCGAGGTCAAAAAGTTTGGCGAGTTGTTGCAGGTCGATTTCGCGCGTGAAGTGGGCGCCGGGGTCGTAGTCCGCGGATTGCGCGCAATGACCGATTTTGAATACGAGTTCCAGATCGTCGGCATGAATCAGCGGCTCGCGCCGGATATCGAAACGGTATTTCTGATGGCCGATCCGCGATATCTGTCGATTGCCTCCAAGCTTGTCAAAGAAGTCGCGATGCTCGGCGGCAATGTCACGCCGTTCCTGACGCCCCACGTCGCCGATTTGTTGGTAAAACGCTGCAACGAAGTGAGAAAGAAGAAAAATGGCTGAATATGTCGTGATGGATCTGAAATCGGGTCCGGTGAAAATCAAGCTGCGCCCCGATCTCGCACCGAACCATGTGGAGCGCATCAAGGAGCTTGCGAAGCAGGGTTTCTATGATGGCGTGGTTTTCCATCGCGTGATCCCGGGCTTTATGGCGCAGACCGGCGATCCGACGGGCACAGGCTCGGGCGGTTCCGATCTTCCGGACTTGAAGGCGGAATTCTCAGCCGAGAAACACAAGCGCGGCACACTTTCGATGGCGCGTTCCAGCAGCCCCAACTCCGCCAACAGCCAGTTCTTTATCTGCTTCGACGACGCGCCATGGCTCGACAAGCAATACACCGCGTGGGGCGAGGTCGAGAGCGGCATGGAACATGTCGACGCCATCAAGAAGGGCGGCGAACATAACAATGGCGCCATCAGTGGGGCACCTGACAAGGTCGTTAAAATGCGTGTCATAGAGAGCTGAAGATCGCTCGATTGTCGCGCGTTCATCGGCGATTGCGGCGGCGCGCGACACTTTAAGACAGCGAATTACAGAGGATTCAGTTAGCTTATCTGCCGCGCGATCCTAGGTTTGGGCCCATTTCAAATAAGAGGCCCTCATGGTTTCGCGCTCCCTTCTTCTCCAGGCCACAGCCGCAGTTGCTATCTCGTTTATATCAGCGATCGCGCAGGCCGCGCCCGCCGGCGACAAGCACGATGGCGATCATCCGCATCCCGACTTCGCCGCATGGCATCAGCAGATGTGTACCGATCAGTACGCGCATCGCGTCGGCGACATGGCGTATCTCGAGACCAAGCTGTCTCTAAACGACAGTCAGCACGCGCTGTTCGCGCAGTGGAAAGACACTGTGCTCTCGCGTGCGAAGGATCACGAAGGCAAGTGTCTGTCGCGGACCGCACGCGACGGCGAGCGGCCGTCGTTGATCGACCGCGAGTCGCGTATGCACGACATGCTGCAAGCACGTCTTGCCGAGTTGGACGCCGAGCAGCCATCCATGACATCGCTCTACAATTCACTGTCGGGCGATCAAAAGCACGTCTTCGATATGATGGGCATGCAACGTCATAGCGGCGAGCATGGTGGTTGGCATCATCATGCTCCCGGCGGTCAGGGCATGATGCATGGCGAACATGGGCCCGAACACGGTTCGGACGAAGGCTGAAACCATGAAGAGTTTCCGCACGGCGTTGATGACGGAAACGTCGCCCGCGGATCGCGAGCGGCATTCCATCGAAACTGCATCTGCCCCCGATGTCCGGTTTCGATGGAATGGCCGTGTCGCCGTGATCGTTTTTCTGTCTGGCGTTGCGATGATGTGGCTCGCGCTCTCGTTGCTGTACACGCTGGAAATTCAATAAAAAGCGTGTCGCAATCGGCAATATTTGTTGTCGCTCAAGGGGTTGAGCGTTCTTCGCGCCTTCCGTAAAACGCGAGCCTCCCGTTTTGTTTGAAAGGCCGCGCCGTGTCCAATCCGATTGCGTTCATCGATCTTCAAGCACAGCGCCGCCGTCTCGGCGAGCCGCTCACGCGTGCGATCACCGCCGCGGTCGAAGGCGGACAATGGGTCTTGGGCCCGCAGGTCGCCGAGTTGGAAAAACGTCTTGCGGAATTCGCGGGCGTGAAGCATGCGATCACCTGCGCGAACGGTACAGACGCTTTGATGATCGTCTTGCGCGCATGGGACATCGGTCCGGGCGATGCTGTGTTTGTGCCAGCGTTCACATTTGCCGCTTCTGCGGAAGTCGTGGCGCTGGTTGGCGCTTCGCCGGTGTTTGTCGACGTGTTCGACGATACCTACAATATGGATCCCGCGAGCCTCGATGCGGCGATCGCGCAAGTGAAACGCGACGGCAAACTGAAGCCGCGTGCGGTCATGCCGGTCGACCTCTTCGGGCAACCGGCGGATTATCGCGCTATCGAACCGATCGTCGTACGCGAAAAGCTCAAGCTGCTTTGCGACGCGGCGCAAGGCTTCGGTGGATTGCTCGACGGGCGCCGTTCCGGCGGTATCGGCGATGCGGCTGCGACGAGTTTCTTTCCGGCAAAGCCGCTCGGCTGCTATGGCGACGGTGGTGCGGTGTTCACAAATGACAGCGCATTGGACGAATTGCTGCGCTCTATTCGCATGCATGGACAGGGCATCGACAAATACGAAAACGTCCGCATTGGCGTGAACTCACG
This sequence comes from Rhizomicrobium sp., assembly GCA_035551875.1. Lineage (GTDB taxonomy): Bacteria > Pseudomonadota > Alphaproteobacteria > Micropepsales > Micropepsaceae > Rhizomicrobium. Next base: position 1,368 of record DASZML010000247.1, on the reverse strand, counting down.
TCTCGACACGATCCAGGCGGCGATTCTTCTCGAAAAGTTGAATGTGTTTCCGGACGAGATCGAGATGCGCGAGAAAATCGCCCGCCGCTACAATGAAGCCTTCCGCGCGCACAATTCGATCCGCGAGCCGCATGTCATCGCCGGTGCGCAATCGACATGGGCACAATATACGATCCAGGTGCCGGATCGCGCCAAGCTCGCTGCCGATTTGAAGGCGAAGGGTGTACCGACGGCGGTCTACTACCCGATTCCGCTCTCGAAGCAGAAAGGCTACAAGCACTATCCGTCCGTGCCGACGCCGGTGAGCGAGCGTATCTGCGATACGGTCATAAGCCTGCCGATGCATCCGGATCTGGATACGGCGACGCAAGCCATCATCATCGATGCTGTGCTGACGAGCGTGGGCAGCGCCTAGCCGCGGGTCGCCTATTGCTCTAAGTCCGGCCGATGGACGTTTCGCTTTTCGATTTCGATCTTCCGGACGAACTGATCGCGCTTCGGCCGGCAAGCCCGCGCGATTCAGCGCGACTTCTCGTCGTGCGCGAAGATGGGAAGATCGAACATCGCATCGTCCGCGATCTGCCAGAGTTGCTTAAGCGCGGCGACACGCTGGTGGTCAACGACACCAAAGTGATCTCAGCACGCCTGCGTGGGCGCCGCGCGCCCAAATCGGATGTTGCGGGCGAAGGCCCTTCGATCGAGATCATGCTGCACAAGCGCACCGCACCTGACCGGTTTCTGGCGTTTGCGCGGCCGGCGCGCAAGCTCAGCGAGGGCGACGCGTTGCGATTGGGCCAATCGCTCGATGCGCATGTCGTATCGCGGGGTGAAGCGGGTGAGGTGGAAGTTGGGTTTGCGCTGGTTGGTGCAGAGCTCGACGCCGCCATCGCGCGCGAGGGAGAGATGCCGCTGCCGCCCTACATCGCTGGCAAGCGCAAAGTTGATGCGCGCGATGCGTCCGACTATCAGACAGCTTTTGCGAAATATGAGGGCTCCGTCGCAGCACCGACTGCGGGCTTGCACTTCACACAGGATTTGCTTTCCCAGCTTCGCGCGGCGGGCATTTCGCACGAGACCGTCACATTGCATGTCGGCGCCGGTACATTTCTTCCCGTGACGGCGAACGATACGCGCGAACACAAGATGCATGCCGAACGCGCATATCTCGACGCTGCGACAGCGGCGCGTCTGAACGCATCGCGCGCGGCGGGTGGTCGCACGATTGCGGTGGGCACAACGTCCCTTCGTACGCTCGAAAGCGCTGCGCGCGAAGATGGCGCGCTGGCGGCGTTGTCCGGTGAGACGGACATCTTCATTACGCCTGGGTATCGCTTCAAAGCTGTCGACGTGCTGCTGACGAACTTCCAT
>DASZML010000246.1:0-2453 GCA_035551875.1 Rhizomicrobium sp. | reverse complement strand
GTCATCGGCGTGTTCTTTTTCTTGAAGCGCCTGTTCCTGCGCGAAGCACACTAAGCGCATTGAACCTCTCGAGACATGGCGGCTATAAACGCCGCCATGTTTTCTTCGGTTCTGATTGCCAATCGTGGCGAGATCGCGTGTCGCGTGATCCGCACAGCAAAACGCATAGGCCTGCGCACGATTGCCGTCTATTCCGATGCCGACGCGCATGCGCTGCATGTGGCGATGGCGGACGAAGCGGTGCGGATAGGGCCAGCGCCAGTGCGCGAGTCTTATTTGCGCGCGGACGTTATTCTGGAAGCGGCGAGGGCGACGAAGGCCGATGCCATTCATCCCGGCTACGGGTTCCTGTCCGAGAATGCGGATTTTGCTGATGCGTGCGCCAAGGCCGGCGTGATCTTCATCGGACCGCCGGCCAGCGCCATTCGCGCGATGGGTTTGAAAGATCGCGCCAAGGCTTTGATGGCGAAGGCCGGTGTGGCCGTGGTGCCGGGTTATATCGGCGACGATCAGTCTACGGAGCATCTGGCGAAAGAGTCCGACAAGATCGGCTATCCTGTTCTTATCAAAGCAGTGGCAGGCGGCGGGGGCAAAGGCATGCGCCGCGTCGATGCCGCGAAAGAATTCAAGGCCGCTCTCGAAGGCGCGCAACGCGAGGCGCAGTCTTCCTTTGGCGATGCGCGCGTGCTGATCGAGAAATACGTCACGCGCCCGCGCCACATCGAGATGCAGGTGTTCGCGGATACGCATGGCAATGCTGTGCATCTGTTTGAACGCGATTGCTCGCTGCAACGCCGCCATCAGAAAGTGATCGAGGAAGCCACCGCTCCTGGCATGCCCGAGGCGATGCGTGCCGCGATGGGCAAGGCGGCAGTGAAGGCGGCGAAGGCCGTCGGATATGTTGGCGCGGGAACGATCGAGTTCATCGCCGATGCCTCCGAAGCTCTGAAAGCCGATCGCTTCTGGTTCATGGAAATGAACACGCGGCTGCAGGTGGAGCATCCGGTCACGGAAGGCATAACCGGCTACGATCTGGTGGAGTGGCAGTTGCGCGTGGCGGCCGGCGAGACGTTACCGGCGCTGCAGAAGGACATTCACGCGAAAGGGCACGCCATCGAGGCGCGGCTCTATGCGGAAGATCCATCCAAAGGCTTTCTGCCGTCCATCGGCACGTTGGAGCGTTTGCGATTTCCGGAGGGCGATGACATTCGCGTCGATACGGGTGTGCGCGAAGGCGATTTGGTCTCGCCGTTCTACGACCCAATGATCGCGAAAGTCATCGCGTGGGATGAGACGCGCGAAGGGGCTGCCGCGAAGCTTGCCGGTGCGCTATCGCAGACGCAGATCGCGGGCGTGGCGACGAACAATGCCTTTCTGATTCGCGCGCTCCGTCATCCGGTTTTCGTTGCCGGCGACATCGACACCGGTTTCATCGCGCGTCACGATACCGATCTGCTTTCGCCTGTTGCGGTTGGCGGAGAAGTTCTCGCGACCGCTGCGAACCATATCCGCGGCGAATACACGAAACCCGACAACGATCCTTGGAGCGGGCAGGATGGCTTCAGGCTCTCGGGCGCATCGACGCAAACGATTGACTTCATCGTCGACGACAAGCGCGTCGCGGTCCCTGCTAATTCGACATCCAGCGCAGATGCCGTCCGTCTCGCGAATGGCACCATCGCCGTGATGAAGGACGGTGAAACTGTCGTGGTGCATCCTTACGATCCGTTCGCCGCCGCCGATGCGTCTGGTTCGGCGTCTGATCGCGTGGTCACGCCGATGCCAGGAAAGATCGTTCAGCTATTTGTGCGACCTGGCGACAAACTCGCCAGGGGGCAACCTATCGCCGTCCTTGAAGCTATGAAAATGGAACACACGCTGTCGGCACCCGCCGACGTTCAGGTTGCGACGGTGGATGTGTCACAGGGCGATCAGGTCAATGAGGGCGCTATTGTCGTGCGCTTCGTGGGCGAGCAGAAATTCGCAGCATGACGCTGAACATTATCAAGCTCTGCGTAGGCTGTGACTCGATCGAGGATCTCGCGCAATGGCAATCAAAGCGCATTAAGGATCAGAAGAAGCGCGGCGTGAAAAAGCCGGAACTCATGCATGTCACGCGCATGATGCCAAAGCGAAAAGACGAAGTGCTCGATGGTGGTTCGCTTTACTGGGTCATCAAGGGGCAGGTTGCCGTGCGGCAAGTCATTCTCGATCTGCGCGGTGTTACCAAGAACGGTACCCCACATTGCGGCATCATCTATGACAAGGAATTGGTGCCCGTGAACCGGCGACGTCACCGCGCCTTTCAGGGCTGGCGCTATCTCGACTCGAAAGACGCGCCCGCTGATCTGCGCATTCCCAAAGGCGGGAAAGGGTTGCCCGAAGAACTGCAGGCCGAGCTTGTTTCACTCGGACTCCTTTAGCCGCCCCAGCCGGCTTTCAGTGCGTTGACG
>DASZML010000245.1:0-1960 GCA_035551875.1 Rhizomicrobium sp. | reverse complement strand
ATCGCATCCTCCGTGGTGCCGGATGCGGGTGCACAACAAAAAAGCCCCGCAAGACCGGCGGGGCTTCGAGCATTTCGCGTTTGATACGCGCGCGGCTACGCAACCCCTGTAGAGGAGCTGCGACGTCGCGCGGTTGTGGTCACGAAATTCATGGCGGGGACAATACGGAGACGGACTTGGAATGCAAGCGGCTTATGAAGCCAAAAGCACTCGGAGACGACGCACCTCTGCTATCAGAACGGGCACGTCCTGCCGTGCATGAGCGATGAAATCCTGATCTTCCTGGCGCCAAGGCGAAATGTAGAGGTCTTCTCCACCGGTCATAATGAAGTTATCGCCACCCCAATAGTCGCGTCCTTCCATGTATGATTTCCACGGCCCGAGCGTCGCTTCGATACGACGCTTTTCATTTCATCAAGTTGAAAAACTATGAGCTCGCTCATCTTAGTTCAGAATCCTTCCGGCACCTTTTCGTAATGCGGATCGGCTTGCTCGTAAGCGTATGACGCTGCAAGCACGCCCGCATCGTCGAACATCTTGCCGATGATCTGCAATCCCACCGGCAATCCATCGCGCGTGAAACCGCAGGGCACGCTCGCCGCCGGTTGTTGCGTGAGATTGAACGGATAGGTGTAAGGCGACCATGCCATCCACGCGCGGCCATCGTAATCGAGCGGCGTGACAAGCCCGACATCGAACGCCGGCGTCGCAAGTTGCGGCGTGACGAGGAAGTCGTATTTCTCCATGAACACGCGCATCTTGCTGCCATAAGCGCCGCGCGCGGCGTTCGCTTGCATGAAGGTCTTCTTGTCGATCTTCAAGCCCTCTTCCATCATGCGGCGCAGACCCGGATCGAGTTTGGCTTTCTGCTCATCCGGCAGATCGCCGAGCGCGAAGCCGGCGCCCGACCACCAGATCTTCTGGAACGTGTCGCCGGGATCTTCGACCGGCGGATCAACGGCTTCAACATGCGCGCCCATCGCCTCGAAGCGCTTCACCGCGGCAGCGCACAGGGCCTCGACCTCCGGAACGATTTTCTTGACCCAGCCCAAACGCGGCGACCACGCGATCTTCTTGCCGCGCATCGGCTGTTCCAGCTCGGCGGCGTAGTCAGTGGGATCGAATGGCAGATTGAACCAATCGCGGGCGTCCGGCCTGGAGATCACGTTCATCAGCATCGCGCTGTCGCGCACCGTGCGGCTCATCGGGCCGACATGCGCGACGCTGCCGAATGGCGACAATGGATACGCCGCGACACGGCCGAAGCTCGGCTTCAATCCATAAGTGTTGGTGAAGCTCGCCGGAATGCGGATCGAACCGCCGCCATCGGTGCCGAGCGCGAGCGGGGCGAACCGCGCAGCGAGTGCTGCCGACGAACCACCAGACGATCCGCCCGGAGTCTTGTTCTTGTTCCAGGGATTGCGCGTGATGCCGGTAAGCGGCGAATCCGTCGAGCCTTTCCAGCCGAATTCGGGCGTCGTGGTTTTTCCGATGAGAACAGCACCGGCTTCGCGCAGGCGCGCGACCGTCGGCGCATCTTCTTCCCACGGACCTTTCGGATCGACGGTCAGCGAACCGCGCCGCGTCGGCCAGCCTTTGGTGACGAGCAAATCCTTCACCGCGACCGGCACACCATCCAGAGGCGACAGCGGATCGCCTTCCTGCCAACGTTTCTCGCTTGCCTCGGCCTGCGCCAGCGATGTCTCGGCATCGACGAGACAGAAGGAATTGATCTCGCTATCCAGCGCTTCGATGCGCGCGAGACAGCTTTGCGCCACTTCCACCGGCGACAGATCGCCATCGTGAAAGGCGCGGGAAAGTTCGGCAGCGGAAAGTTCATGCGGTTCGGTGGCCATGCGGCAGTCCTTTCAAATCACCTCCCCCTTGTGGGGAGGTCGGAGAGCAAAGCGATCCGAGTGGGGGGCATCCAGAGTACGAGCCCCCACCCGAAATTTGCCAA
>DASZML010000244.1:0-5359 GCA_035551875.1 Rhizomicrobium sp. | reverse complement strand
GCTTCTCAAAGCCGAATAGCGCGCGCCACGGCTCATTGCGTCAAGTCGCAGTCCGCTGACAATCGGTCAGTCGGCAGGCGAAAGAGATCGCGTAAGAGTGGGGTCAAAAAATCTTGCCACGTCGTATATTTATGTAAGTGTTTGACTCGGAAAGGTTTTATCCAATATCGGATTGCCAAATCCCGCGCTATGCAAAAAATTATTCGACCTATGCGCAAACGCCCCTTCTCAATCCTGAACGTGATCCCTATTGTCCTGAACACTGAACATTTACGGAGATATTCACATGACCAGACTTAACTCTCTCATTCTTGGCTCCGCACTGGCCGTTGGACTGATCGGTCTGGCCCATGCTGACGGCGCCGTTACCGGCGCCTGGAAACTCTCAGTCGGTGCCAACGACGCACCGTGCGTCGTCACATTCACCGCCGACACCGACACCGCAGGCACCGCCACGACTTCCGGCGATTGCAGCAATGGCGGCGCGGCCGTTGCCAAATACAAGACGATCGGCAGCAAGCTGTTGCTGACCAGAGGTAACGGCGAACTTTTCGCCGCGCTGCTTCCCAAGGGCGACACCTACTCCGGCACGCGCGTCTCTGACGGCCGCGCTGTCGCGCTCGCCCGCTAACACTCCGGCTCTTCGGGCAAAGAGGGCTGCACCTTCGGGTGCGGCCCTTTTTGTTTGTCTCCTATTGTTAAGCGGCGGAACATTGCCGCCTCCCCCGCCCTTCGGTAAACCACCGCCCGAAGAAGCGAGAACGCGATCTCGCCAGCAACAGGTGGGCCCATGAAGGACTACGGACATTTCATCGCCGGCAAGAGCATTGCTGGAAGCTCGGGCCGCATGGGCGACGTCTTCAATCCAGCAACCGGCGAAGTGCAGGCAAAGGTCGCGCTCGCGAGCCGCGCCGAAATGCGCAAAGCCGTTGATGCTGCATTGAAGGTATTTCCGGAATGGTCCGCGGTAAACCCACAGCGCCGCGCGCGCGTGATGTTCAATTTCAAATCGCTGGTTGAGAAGAACATGGATCAGCTCGCACGCATATTATCTGACGAGCACGGCAAGGTGCTCGCGGATGCGCGCGGCGACGTCCAGCGCGGCATTGAAGTGATCGAATTCGCTTGTGGCATCCCGCATCTGCAGAAGGGCGAATACACAGAAGGCGCGGGCCCAGGTATCGACATCTATTCCATGCGCCAACCCCTTGGCGTCGTCGCCGGCATTACGCCATTCAACTTCCCGGCGATGATCCCGATGTGGATGTTTGGCGTCGCGATTGCTTGCGGCAATTGCTTCATCAACAAACCCAGCGAGAAGGATCCTGGCGTTCCGTTGCGGCTCGCCGAACTGATGATGGAAGCGGGTGCACCGGCCGGCGTGCTGCAGGTCGTCAATGGCGATAAGGAAGCGGTCGATGCCATTCTCGAAGATCCCGACATCAAAGCCGTGAGTTTCGTCGGCTCCACGGCGATCGCCGAATACGTCTACACGCGTGGCACACAACATGGAAAACGCGTGCAGGCGATGGGTGGCGCGAAGAACCACGCCATCATCATGCCGGATGCCGATCTCGATCAGGTCACGAACGAGTTGATCGGCGCAGGTTACGGTTCGGCCGGAGAGCGCTGCATGGCGATCTCGGTGGCAGTACCCGTCGGCGAAAAGACAGCCGATGCGCTGGTGAAGAAACTGAAACCGCGTGTCGAAGCCTTGCGCGTCGGCATCCCGACCGATCCGGAATCCGATTATGGTCCGATGGTGACGTCCGCCCAACGCCAGAAGGTGATGGACTATATCGACATGGGCGTGAAGGAAGGCGCCGAACTTGTCGTCGACGGCCGTGGCTTCAAGATGCAGGGCTACGACAACGGCTTTTACCTCGGCGGTTCGCTGTTCGATCGCGTAAAGCCCAACATGAAGACCTATCAGGAAGAGATTTTCGGTCCGGTTCTGCAAATCGCGCGCGCGAAGGATTTCGACGAAGCGATCTCTTTGCCGTCCAGTCATCATTATGGAAATGGCGTGGCGATCTTTACCCGCGATGGCGATGCCGCGCGCGAGTTCGCGGCGCGCGTGAATGTCGGCATGGTGGGCATCAACATCCCGATCCCCGTGCCGCTCGCTTACCATACGTTCGGCGGCTGGAAGCGCTCTGCCTTCGGCGATGTTAACCAGCATGGCACCGAAGGCGTGCGTTTCTGGACCAAGATCAAGACAGTTACCCAACGCTGGCCCAAGGGCGGCGTGCGCGAGAATCCGGACTTCAACATTCCGACGATGCGCTGACTGATATTCGATTTATTTCCGGGGATTTGAATGACCGATTACGAAAACATGAAGCGTGCGTCGAGCCGCGAATGGGTTGCGGCGAAGATCGTCGTGATTGGCGGACTGATCGTGGCGCTTGTCGTGGCCGGCTATTTCGGCTGGCAGCATTACCAGGATCTGAAGCAACAGCAGTTGCTCGCTTCACCGCAATATCAGCAGCAGCAAACGGCCAAAGTCGAGCGGCAGAATCAGGTGCATTTGGCGGGCATGGTTCTCTGCGCGATGGAATTGGCGAATGCGCAAAAAATGGGACTCATTCCTTCCTACGGAAAACTCGCGAAGCCAATGCCCTATACGACAAAGAACAGGGGCGAATATGCGTGCTTCGCCGCAACACAGGTTCTCGCCTATGAGATCACAGCGCATCTGGTTTGCCGCGAACTATCCGATCCCAAATGTACCCGCGTCATGAGCATCAAGCTCAACGACGGCACGCAAATCTACAAAGCGAAGTAGGCATTACTTCACGCCGCCGAGTTTGCTGATGTGTTTCCACTCGGAATCGGTGACGGGCTGAACCGATAAGCGCGGCTCCCGGGCCAGCACCATATCCTTCAGCTTCGCATCCGACTTCACGGTCGCGAGTGTGACGGGTTTGGGAACATCTTTAACTGCTTTCACGTCGACGAGACCGAACTTGCCGGTCTCGTCCGTCGGATCGGGTTTGTATTCGGCGATGACTTCCACAATTCCAACGATCTGCTTTTCTTCGCCCGTGTGATAGAAAAATCCGAGATCGCCCTTTTTCATCGCCTTCATGTGCTTGGCAGCGGCGAAGTTGCGCACCCCGCTCCAAGGCTCGCCTTTGGCGCCGCGCTTCTTCTGCATCTCCCAGGAGAACGTCTCTGGTTCGGTCTTGAACAGCCAATATGCCATCAGAGTTTTGCCTCGCAGAAGTTCGCTGTCGCCTTCCATGGGCGAACATCGGAGGATTGAAACAGACCTGCTTTCACATACGGATCTTTCGCGTGCCACGCTTTTGCGGCTTCGAGATCGGCGGCCTCAAATATGATCATGCTGCCAGCCATGTCGCCCTTGGCATCGAGGAACGGGCCGCCCAGACGCACGGCGCCGGTTTCTTTCACAAACGCGAAGTGCGCATCGCGCGTCGCTTTGCGCAACTCCAGCGAATTTGATTTGTCGATGGCATTCAACACGAAGAGCATTTTTCACTCCGTTTTCAATGGACGCGACATGAGTCGCGGGATCGCCGCATCGAGCGATATCGCGCCCGACAAAATCTCTGCTGTTGTTTCCGCGATGGGAAGCTCGATCTTGTGGCGCTTCGCGCGCGCGACCAATGCCGGCGCGGTGGCGACGCCTTCGGCGAGTGGCCGGCCTGCTGCGAACAACTCATCGCGCGGCTTGGCTCTCCCCACATCGAGACCAAAAGCATAGTTGCGCGAACTCGCGCTTGTCGCGGTCAAAACCAGATCCCCCAATCCAGACAATCCCATCAGCGTTTCAGAACGCGCGCCCATCGCTTCGCCTAGCCGCGTTAATTCCGCAAAGCTGCGTGAAAGAAGCGCCGCGCGCGCGCTTTCGCCCAAGCCCATGCCGGCGACGATTCCGGACGCGATGGCATAGACATTCTTCGCCGCGCCACCAAGCGCAACGCCGATAAGATCGTCGCTCGCATAGGGACGAAACGTCATATGTCCGAATGCCTGCTGCAGGTTCTGCGCGGTTTCAATATCGGCGGCAGCGATGGTGACGGCGGTGGGAAGATTGCGCGCGACGTCCCGCGCGAACGAGGGGCCGGACAAAATCGCGGGCACGCAATCGGGCGCGGCTTCGATCAGCACTTCGGTCATCAGCTTACCGCTCTCGCGCTCGATACCCTTGGCGCACAACACCAGCGGCGTGCTTGCGCGCAGATGCGGACGAAGCTGCGCGAGCGTTGCGCGCAGATGCTGGGCCGGCGCGCCGATCAGAAGTGCATCCGCTTGTGTTGCCGCTGGAAGATCGCCGGTCGCCGTGACCGCATCGGGCAAATTCACGCCCGCAAGAAAAAGCGCGTTTTCGTGCCGTGAATTGATCGAATCGACCACCTCGGCTTCTCGCGCCCAAACCGTCACTGTTCGGCCTGCGATTGCCGCGGCTGCCGCCAGAGCCGTTCCCCAAGCCCCAGCGCCGATCACTCCGATATGGCTGTAAACGGCTGTTTCCCTTGGCATAATATCAAATATCTCTTTTATGTTGCGCTGCAAAAGATTGAACACTTTATTGATTGTTCAGAAAAAACCCCTACATTCTGGAGCCCAAGAACAACAAATTCGAGGGGCGAAAGTGACAGGGACATGACCAAAGATACCGTCCGGGACAAAATCGTCGACGCCGCCAAAAAGCGTTTTTCGCATTTCGGCTACGGCAAAACCACGATGGCTGAAATCGCGACCGATTGCGCGATGTCGCCGGGCAACCTCTATCGGTTCTTTCCCGGTAAGCTCGACATCGCCGAGGCAATTGCCAGTCTGGACTACGAAGATCACCTCGAACATTTGCGCAAGATTGCGCTGGCTCCGAACAAGACCGCGCCGGACCGCCTGCGCGATCTTCTATTCGCGGAATTGCGCCGCACCTATCACAAGCTCGAGAAGGATCCACGCGTGCTGGAGATGGCGACGCAGATCGGCCATGAGCGCCCGCAATTCATCAACTGGATGCTTGCGAACGAGCGCAAGATCATCGTCGAACTGATGGAAGAAGCCGAACGCCGCGGTGAAATGCTGCCGCCGGGCGACAAAGAAGAAATGGCCGAGATGATCCAGTCGGCAACGATGAAATTCCGCTATCCGCAACTTTGGTCGAAGCTGACGCTTCCCAAACTTGAGCGCGAGCTCGACGGCGTGCTGAACTTGATGTTTGAAGGACTTTGCCCGCAACGGGCCGCGGAGCGGGAACAGGAACGCCGCAAGATCGCAGCGCACGCTGCGGCTTAAATCCGATCTTTCTTCCGCCGCAAATCCCTCGTAGCACACCGGCCATGCGCCGGTTCCTGCTCGCCTTGTCGGTCGTCACGCTCGC
>DASZML010000243.1:0-4202 GCA_035551875.1 Rhizomicrobium sp. | reverse complement strand
GATTGCGATCGTCGAGGCAATCGCTGGCGAGCGTGCGCCACAGTTTGCGATTCCAGTCGATCGCTTCGGCAAGCGTGCCCCCTTTGACACCCTTTTTCTCCGCATCGATCAATGCGCCGGTGATTTTTCCGAATACGCGGTACTCGGTGGCTCTAGGATCTTCAGTAACCGCTTGCGCGTTTTGGTAAGCTCTGTGCGACATAGTTCAAACGCTCTCCTTCGAATTCAAACAATTTCTTGCAGAGCATCAAAGCCCTGTAATACGTGCCTGCCATGACCTGGCGGCTGATTTCCAAGCAGGTGGCGAGCGCGTCGCGATTGCGGATCGCGCCCATGAATTCGGTCATGCGCAGCGCAAATTCGGTGTAGTGCGTCTCGCTGTCGTCGGGCTCCAGATAGAGCATCATGATCGGGAAATAGACGCGGCGGGCCGGCGTGGTGGCGTTCTCCGGCTTCAGAATATCTTTCTCGCGCAGCACGCAGGCTTTGTTCTGCAACACGAGGCTGGTGCGCTTGTCGCCATTGGCGAGGACCGCGCCGTTAAGCACGAACTTCTCACCGGGCTTGAGCGAAAGTTTGAGGGGCATTGCCGTTTCCTTCTTGGAAAACGCGGGCGCGATGCTGTTTGCATCTGAAGCCCGGTAATTCCCGAACGCGACGCTAGCCCCAATTTCTTAACAAAGACCTTGCATTGAGAGGCTTCGTCTTCACCCGGCCTTAAGCATGTTTGCGGTTCCATGCGGACTTCCGAATAGGGGCATTTCATGGCGCAAGTCGCTGCCGCATTGGGTCTTCCTTCCGTCGCCGGCATGGGCGCGCATCAGCAAGCGCTCGCGAAATTGGAGGCGTTGGAAGAAGAACTCGACGCCGCGCTGTCGCGCCGCAAATCCAACGGATTGCTTCGCCGCGGTGTGAAGGCATGGCGCCGCGGCGATATCGCCCGCGCCGCCCAGCTCGCGCTCGAAGCGACAGAAACGGACGAAAAGAATGCGCAGGCATTTCACGTTCTCGCGCTTGCTCTGGAGAGAATGGGCCACGGCCACAAAGCGCTTGTGACATTCGAACGCGCTTTCGAACTCGATCCAGACGATTCCGATCTGCTGCTCAATCTGGGTTTGTCGGCTTGGAACAAAAAAATGACAGACGGCGCGGTCAAGATGTTCCGCCTGTTCATAAGCGCGCGTCCGGACTCGCCGCTTGGCTACAACAATCTTGGAATGATCCAGTGTGAGTTGGGTCATGCATCGACAGCGATCGAGACCTTGCGCTCGGCGATCTATCAGATGCCTACCGAATCGATGCTGTGGAATTCGCTGGCGACGGTGTTGGCGGAAAGCGGCCGCGCGGAAGAGAGCATCCAGTTCTATCAGGAGGCCATCCGGCTCGAGCCGGGGTTTTCACGTCCGCATCACAATCTCGGCTTCGCCTATTCGCATCTTGGCCGCCTCGAAGAGGCGCTGGAATGTTATGATCACGCGTTGGAACGCGCGAAAGATCCATCAGAAATCATAGAAGGCCAGCATTCGCGCAGCATCTGCCTCATCGGCATGGGACAGCTGGAAGAGGGTTGGCGCGAATACGAAGTGCGCAACAATCCACGCTTCCGCGCCTGTGTACATTACATGCTGAAAGCGCCCATTTGGCGGGGCGAAACGCTCGAAGGCAAACGCATTCTCGTCACGGGCGAGCAAGGCCTCGGCGACGAATTCATGTTCGCCAATATCCTGCCGGACTTGGCACGCGCTGTCGGGCCGAATGGAAAATTGCAGATCGCTGTCGATCAGCGCCTTGTCTCGCTGTTCCAGCGGTCTTTCCCAAATGCCGATGTTGGCGCCTATGATGATCGCAAACTGATCAGTCCTGACGGCAACAAGGAACTGCGCTTCTTCCCCTGGGCGACGGCCAATGGCGAGCCGGATTATTTCGTACCGATGGGTTCGGCGCTGCAATATTGCCGTAAGAGTCTTTCTGACTTCCCGCGCGAACAATTCCTCGAAGCCGATCAAGATCGTGTCGAACAATATCGCGAACAGATCGAAGCGCTGGGTTCGGGTTTGAAAGTCGGCATCTGCTGGCGTTCGATGGTGCTCGATAGCAAGCGGAAGAAATATTACAGCGCGCTGGACGAGTGGGGACCACTGCTCAACACGCCAGGCGTGACGTTCGTAAATCTCCAATACGGCGATTGCGCTGCTGAGATCGCACACGCGGAAGAACTGCACGGCGTGAAGATCCACGTCATTCCCGATCTCGATCTCAAGAATGACATCGACGGTGGCGCGGCGTTGTCTGCCGCGCTCGATGTCGTGATTTCTGCGCCAACCGCCGCTGCTGCGGCGGCGGGAGCGGTTGGAGCGGAAGTCTGGTTCCTCACGGCTGGCCGGACATGGCCGCAACTCGGCACCGATCACTTCCCCTGGTACCGCGAGACGCGCGTGTTCGCGCCGGAGAAATTCGGCGACTGGGCATCGGTGATGCCTGCGGTATCGCAAGCGCTTATCGCACGCTAAATCCGCAAGCCCAATACACAACGGGCGGCCCTGTCGAAGGGTCGCCCGTTTGCTCCTAACTGGCGCTCGGTTGCCGGGGGTTATCCGTGCGCACAGTCACCAGGAAGACCGACCAAAGTCGGCGTGTCGTTGACACTCTAAGGTTGTATCCTTTTGATATTACCGGGGCGTAAATGCTATTTGGCAAGTCCGCTCAGGAATGTCCGAACGTCCGCTGCCGATTGATCCGCAACGTCTTCCTGCGGGATATGGCCGGAGCCCGGATAGACGATCAGTTTCGATCCCGGAATGTCGTTGTGAAACGCATGTGCTGCTGCGACCGGGATCAGATGATCTTGCGCGCCCCAAAGGATCAGTGTGGGCGCTTTGATATCGCCAATGTGCTCCTTCACATCGTTTGTCCAAGGCAATTGAAAACGCAAACCATTCGCGGCGCGTGAGCCGGTCATTCGCGCGAATTCCCAGTACTGATCGATCATCTTGTCGGTGATGAGTTCCTTGTGAACGATCGCGTCGTTGAGCCCCTCCGTCACAAGCGAACGCGGCGTCACATAGAGCAGCAACTTGTTCAGCACCGGCGTGCGCGCGATCTTGAACACGAGCGGAACGTGATCGCCCATTTGTGACGGCTCGCCGCCGGCGTCCACGAGAATGAGTGCCGTGACATTCTGCGGATATTCTTCCGCGAAACGCGCCACCACGCCGCCGCCCATCGAATTGCCGCCAATCGCAAATTTTTCAATGCCAAGTTTGTCCGTGATCTCTTTCACGAACTTGACCATTCCCTCTTGCGAGTAATCGTTGTTCGGAACGGCGCCCGTCAGGCCGTGCCCCGGCAGATCCATCGTCACGATGCGAAAGCTATTGCCGAGATGCTGAACCCATGGCTCCCACGTGAACAGCGAAGCGTTCGAACCGTGTACCAAGACAAGTACCGGGCCGGTCTTCAATCCCTGATCGCGAATATGCGCGCGCGCTCCGTCCGGCAACATGACGAACTGCGAGGGCGGTGTACCGTATTTTGCTTCTAGAACGCTGCGCGGAATATCGGGATCGCTGAAATACCAGAGCGCGCCCGCGATGAGCGCGACAAGGACGACAAGTCCACCTAGAAATCTACCCATGAAAATCCCCCATCGATCCGGTTATTGCCGGTGCCGGGAATCTATCCGGGCTTCGGCGCGCTCGCTAGCGCCGGAAGAGACGCACTGAGCAGGCTCAGAAGCGCGGATTGGTTGGGTTTTGCGGCTGTGAACGTGTTGCGAAACTGCAAAGGTGACAACGCATTCTCCGTCGCTTCGCTGATGCAGAACGCTGCGATCGTTTGGGCCGACTTGTCCAAGCCAGCCCTCGCGACGAGACTTGCAAACGTTTGCGCACTGCGCGGTGACATAAAAATCGCGCCCTCAAGCGAGCCATTTTTCAGATGCATTTCCAATGCGGGTGGCAGCTTGGAAATAGCGCTGGCTTCGTAAAGCGTCTCGCGGCGGACATCGAAACCGGCATCGCTCAGGCGTGACGCGAGAACCTTGGGTGCTTCGGCGCCGACAGCATGAAGCAGTATGCCTCTATCCGGAACTGTCCATTTCGGAATTGCGGCTGCTAGCGCTTCGGCATCGCCGTCAGCGTCATGAATCATACTAAAGCCGTGCGCCTTAGCGGCTTCGGCCGTTTGCGGACCAACCGCGAAAA
>DASZML010000242.1:0-3254 GCA_035551875.1 Rhizomicrobium sp. | reverse complement strand
CGGCAGGTTTGCTCGGGATCGCGCTCGGCGTCTCGCGAAAATCACACCTGACCATCGAGGAGGACGGGGATATTTTGCTGCTGGAGCCCATAGACCTTCGGCGTTGAGCGGCGCGTAGACGCCTCTTCAGAGAGAATTTGCCCTAACAATTGCGCGACAAAAGGCGAGCTCAGCCGCTTTTCGTACCATTGCGGAGCGATTTGCTCTGTTCCGCTTCGGGACAGTGGATGATGAACGGTGCGCGGCGATTGCTGATTGCGCGATGCGGCTTCTTCGTCGCGTTCACCATTTGGTGCATTGGAATCGCAAAGCTTTTCGACACGCGGATATGCGCGCCGGGAAGCGGAATTGGCGGCGGCAGCAATGACGGCGTTTGCGATTTGCATCGTCATAACGATGCTTTAACGCAAACCTCAAGCCGTTCTCTCCCGTGTCTGCAAATACTTAGAAGTTTCGGCTTTTTTAAGCCGTTGCGACGCATCCTCTCCGCATGAGACCCGCAAAGGGTCCGAGGGTGGTGGTCAGTGCAAGGGCAGACGCTTCCGAAGAAGCAGTCAGAGAGCATCCGTGCCTTATCCGCGGCGCATGACGCCGAACGGCTAAGACTTGCGGTTGCAGGCGCGCGTGAGGCCGTGTTCGACTGGACGATGGCGGACGACCGCATCGTTTGGGACGGCGCCACGGACGTTTTTCTCATGCATGGCGATGCCGATCGTTTCCGCCGCGGAGACGCGATGCGGTTGTGGATGGGCGATGCAGGGCGATCCAGGCTCGCCAAGCTGCTGAGTGAAGAATCGCATAAAGACACGGCTTTCGAATTCGATTTCGAAGCGGCTTCCGCGATGGGAAGCGCCTGCTTCGAGATGCGCGGCGTTCGCATGCCGGGGCCGCAAGGCAAAGCGGAACGCCTCAGTGGCGTCCTGCGCGTTGTAACAGAAAAAGCACGCGAAGCGCAGCGGCTCACCTATCTCGCCACGCGCGATGAACTTACCGGTCATCTCAATCGCACGAGTTTGCGTACCGAACTTTCCGATGTTTTCGAGAAAGCCAAATCCGAACAGCGCACGTTTGCCTATCTCGTCGCGTCGATCGATCGCCTTGCCACCATCAACGAGGCCTACGGTTTTGGCGCTGCCGACGAAGTTATTGTCGCCGTGGGCGAGCGTCTCGCCGGCACGCTTCGCGAGACGGACATCATCGGCCGCAGTGCTGGTAACAAGCTCGGAATCATCCTGGGCAACTGCAAAGAACGCGAGATCGCGCTTGTCGCCGAGCGCCTGCGCGCCGCAGTCCGCAATGAAGTGATTTCAACGCGCGGTGGCACAGTGGCCGCGACGATCAGCGTCGGCGCGATCTGGTTGCCGTCCGGCGCAGCATCGAGCCAGGAGGCAATGTTGCGTGCGGAAGAAGCGCTCGATAGCGCCCGCTCCAATGGCCGCGACGGATTCTCTGTGTACATAAAATCGCAACAGCGCGAGACCGCGCGCCTGCGCCTCATGGGTATCGCCGACGAAGTCGTAGCGGCGCTGAACGACGACCGGCTCGTTTTTGCCTATCAGCCGATCGTTTGCGCGAAGACACGTGAAGCCAAGCATCACGAATGTTTGCTGCGCATGATCAAGCCCGACGGTGCGGTGGTAAGCGCGGCGCATTTCGTGCCGGCGGCCGAGCAGCTCGGTCTTATTCGTCTTATCGACCGGCATGCGCTGGAAATGACGGTTGCGAAGTTGCACGCGCATCCGAAAGCCTGTCTTGCGGTCAACGTGTCGGGCACGACGACGGGCGACCATGCATGGCTTCAGTCGTTCGTTTCCTATGTGCGCGCCAATCAACAAATTGCGCCGCGCCTGACCGTTGAACTGACGGAGACCGCTGCGCTGAACGATTTCGAGGAAATCGCCCATTTCGTTTCGACGTTGCGCGATATGGGTTGTCTGGTCGCCATCGACGATTTCGGCGCCGGCTTCACATCCTTCCGCAATCTGCAGCTGCTGAAAGTCGATATGGTCAAGATCGACGGCTCGTACATCAAAGGGTTGGTGACGTCGCCGGAAAACCAGATCTTCGTGCGCACGCTGGTCGATCTCGCCAAGAATTTCGATCTCAAGACCGTTGCCGAATGGGTGGGGTCCGACGAGGAAGCCGCTCTGCTCGAAAGCTTCGGCGTCGACTACTTCCAGGGCTATCACCTTGGCGAGCCCGTCTTGTCGCCGGACTGGGCGAGGGATTGACGCGTTGGCGCCGATCTATGTGCTTGCGTTGGCCTGCGTCCTGAACACCAGTACGTGTCAGGGGGGATATTTCATTCTCGACAATCGCACATTCGAGGATTGCGAGCATGTTGTGATGCCGCAGATCGATGGCTTTCGCACGGTCCGCCGTGACAAGAGCGTCGTGAAATGGCGCGCGCAGGGCTGCACGCTCAAAGCGCCAAGCGACCGCAAGTTTATGGGAATGATCTGATTACTTCCGATCCCGCGCGATTTCGGAAAGCTGCTTGCGCATCGCTTCGATTTCGCTCTTCAGATCGTTGATCTCTTCGGATTGCTTCGCGCTGTTGCCTGCCCCGTTTGCCTTTGCTGGCTCTTCGTCGTGGCTGCCGCCCATCGCGAATGGCGAGAACATCTTCATCGCGCGTTCGAACATCGCAAGGTTCTGCCGCGTCATCGCTTCGAGTGCCGACGATCCGCCACCGAACGCTTCCGCCACGCGGGTCTTCATCGCTTCCTGGTTTTTGGTGAAACTGTCCATCGAGAGATCGAGATAACCCGGCACGAACGCCTGCAGACTGTCACCATAAAAGCGGATCAACTGACGCAGGAATTTGATGGGCAGAAGATTCTGTCCTTTGCCTTCTTCCTCGAAGATGATCTGTGTGAGCACCGAGCGCGTGATGTTTTCGCCGCTACGCGCATCATGCACTTCGAACTCGGTGCCTTCCTTGACCATCTGGGCGAGATGATCGAGCGTCACATAGGACGATGTCTGCGTGTTGTAGAGGCGCCGGTTCGCATATTTCTTAATGACGACCGGGCCTTCGCCTGTCTTTTCTTCGCTCACGACCAACCTATGCTTGAACGGCGTTCCCCAGCGCGTTTTGCCGCGCGTATTGGGCCCAGCACAGCCCACATTCTCCAGCCTGTCCAGTGCAAATTGCCCGTTTTATTTGCACTGCATCAATGAGGATAGAGAGTAACATACTGAAATTGTAATATTTTTCTAGCCGGATTACGCTTCCTCGCATTCGCGGCATT
>DASZML010000241.1:0-3294 GCA_035551875.1 Rhizomicrobium sp. | reverse complement strand
GCATCGATACGGCCTTCGAATTTGTCGTTCGGGCCGTAGAGAAAAATGATGACGTCTTCCAGATTCAATCCCTGGTTTGTTACGCGCAAGGCATGAATAACGGACTGCGCTTTGTTGT
Source organism: Rhizomicrobium sp. (assembly GCA_035551875.1). GTDB lineage: Bacteria > Pseudomonadota > Alphaproteobacteria > Micropepsales > Micropepsaceae > Rhizomicrobium. The sequence continues at coordinate 3,176 of DASZML010000241.1, read as the reverse complement.
CGCCTTGCCGGAGCCAAAGACCGTTGCGGGAAATCGCAAGTTGCGACTCCTGCCCGCGAATATATTTCGCTTCCATGGCCGAATATTGATTCAGCATTCGCGCCGTAAGCGGGGTCAGAAGAAGAACCGTGCAGATGCCGAGGAGCACCGCCACAACGAGGGAAGGCGCCAGCAAGCTCCAGGCGGAAACGCCGGCCGCCCGCACCGCAATAAGTTCTTGGCTGCGCGAGAGCCGCACAAAGGCAAATACTCCCCCCAGCAGCACCGCGAATGGCATCAATTTCAATCCGAGATCCGGCAGCTGCAGCACCGCCATCCCGATCACGATCATGGTGGGAACGTGGTGCGCTGTCGTATAGGAAATGAGGCCCGCAACATCCAAAGAGAATGCGAGAAAAAGGAATCCCAGATATATCGAAAGCACGCCTGTGGCGAACTGAATTGCGAGATAGCGCCAAAGGGTCCAGGACCAGATCATGCCGGAATCTCCGGCAACGCTGTGTTCAATCTGGGAATGTAAAGTGCGAGAACATGCTTGATTTGCGCGCTCTGCATTTCGGCGAGCGCGCCGGCGATGCCAAGAAGTGGAATGAGATACATGATGGGCCACAATGACGGCGATCGCGCCGTCAGTCCCTGCGCGCTGTATCCGACCACACGCAGCAAGCCCGCGATCACGCTCGCCAGCGTAAGCCGCAAGGCATAGGCGCCGCGCTGTCTGCGTCCGCCGGTTACTGTCGCGAGCGCGATGAATGCGAAGGTTAAGCAATAGAGCGGCGCGGCCAATCGGTTGTGGCCTTCTGCAGCCAGGATATGGAGCAAATTTTTGTTCTTTAGTGGTCCCTTGAGTACAGGCCAGAACAACTCGTTGAGGAAACGATCGCTCGCTTCAAGTGCGCCGGCTTGCTGGGGACCGGCGAATTGGTCGAGATCGAACACGTAGCGTTTGAATTTCAACACCGACAGTTTGCCGCCGCCGCTCGCGGTTTGCTCGATAGTGCCGTCCATCATGATGAGGCGTGCGCCCGCCATGGTGTCGGCGAGAATGCCACTTTCGGCAAGATAGGTTGTCGGACGGGTGAGATCGCGATTGTCATGCACGAGGATGCCGCGAATGCGTCCATCCGGCGAAAGTTCACGCATGAAAACAGTGAGCCCCTCGGCTGGCGTGTTGAATGCACCCTCGCTGAGGATCGCTGCTCCGATGTCGGCGCGGATGTTCATCACTGCGTTCTTCATGGTGCGCTGTCCCAGTGGCATGAAGAATAGGCTGCAGGAATAAGTCGCGACCATCGCGACCACCGCTGCAATCAGGATCGGGGCAGCCAATTGCGCGCGGCTGTAGCCACATGCCGACATCACCACCAATTCGCTATCGCTATTGAGCTTGTGCAGGCCGTAAAGTGCGCCTGCGAAGAACGCCACCGGGAGAATGATGACGAGAAGGCTCGGGAGCAAAAGGATCGTCAAATAGACGAATGTCGGCGCCGATTGCCCGCGGTTGATCACAAGATCGAGAAGACGCAGCGACTGCGACAGCCACACGACGGCCGTCAGCAGGAAGCCGAATAGCACAATCGGCCCGGCCAGCTGGCGCAGGACATAGTTCGACAGTCGCGGCAGTTTCAGTCCCAGCATTCCCGTCCTCGAGAGCCCCGCGGCGCTTTCCTGGCAGTCAGGAGTCGACCTAAGCTGAGACTAGCACTAACTAGCATTTTCCCGCCGGTCCCCGGCAACCCGAAATCTACCGCATCCGCCTGAATCGGCGGATAATTTCTGAATTGTCATCGGTAAACATTCTCTGGAGGCCCACCCATGCAGATTTCTTTTGCCGCGCCGTCCCTGAACGCATCCGGTGCCCTGGTTCTGGGCGTGGGCGAGGGCCAGTCGCTGACCGGCCTGGCGCAAGAGGCCGACAAGGCGAGCGGCGGCGCGCTGAAGCGTGCCATGAGTGGCACCAAATTCACCGGCAAAGCGGGGCAGGTGCTCGAGATGTTGGCGCCGCAAGGTCTCAAGGCTGCGCGCATTTTGCTAGCAGGTACCGGCAAGGGATTGGATAGCGGCGTGGCGGAGAAGCTTGCGGCGGGCGTCGTCGCGCGGCTCTACACGACAGGCGTGAAAGAGATCGCGTTCGCGGTGGAAGCGCCGAAGTTGAAGCCGGGCCTTCTGGCCGCCCATTTGGCGATGGGCGCGAAGCTTCGCAGCTACGCCTTCAACACCTATCGCACCAAAAACCGGGATGAGTACGAGACGACGATCGCGACCGTAACCATCGGGACACGCGATGCCGCAGTCGCGCGCAAGGCGTGGGGCACAATGGAAGCGATTGCGGACAGCGTGTTCCTCGCGCGCGATCTCATCAACGAGCCGCCGAATGTTTTGTATCCGGCGGAGTTCGCGCGCCGCGCGAAAGGTCTTTCGAAGTTCGGCCTGAAAGTCGATGTGCTCGGCGAAGCGGAGATGAAAAAGCTCGGCATGGGCTCGCTGCTCGGTGTGGGGCAGGGTAGCCGCCGCGAAAGCCAACTCGTCGTCATGCGCTGGAACGGTGCGCGCAAGAAAGACGAAGCACCGGTCGCATTTGTCGGCAAAGGCGTTTGTTTCGACAGTGGCGGTCTTTCGTTGAAGCCCGCCGCGTCGATGATGGGCATGAAGGGCGACATGGGCGGAGCCGCAGCCGTCACCGGTGTCATGCGCACGCTCGCTGCCCGAAATGCGAAAGTGAATGCCGTCGGCGTGATCGGCTTGGTCGAGAATATGCCGGACGGCAATGCGCAGCGCCCGGACGATGTGGTAACGTCGATGTCGGGCCAGACCATCGAAGTGTTGAACACCGATGCCGAAGGCCGCCTCGTGTTGTGCGACGCGCTCACCTATACCCAGCAGAAGTTCAAGCCGAAATTCGTGATCGATCTCGCCACACTCACCGGTGCGATCATGATTGCTCTTGGTCTGGAACACGCAGGTCTGTTCTCGAACAACGATCAACTTGCGAACCGCATCAGCGACGCGGCGAAGAAAGTCGGTGAGCCGGTGTGGCGTCTGCCGCTCGGCGACGCGTACGACAAGATGCTCAAGTCCAAGATCGCCGACATGAAGAACATCAGCGGTGGCACTTATGCGGGGTCCATCGTCGCAGCGCAGTTCCTGCAGCGCTTCATCGACAAAGGGCAGGCTTG
>DASZML010000240.1:0-2165 GCA_035551875.1 Rhizomicrobium sp. | reverse complement strand
ATTTTTATAATCATGGCATACTAACCCCATGCCCAAGGGACCCCACGGCCAGAAACGCCCCGCTGACTCCATACAGTCGGCCATTATGGGCGCACGGATAGCAACGGGGGAGATTGAGGAAGTGGCAGGCAAGCCAGCGCGGGCGAAGGGCGGGAAGGCCCGGGCCAAAGCGTTGACGCCGAAACAGCGATCCGAGATCGCCAGCTGAAAATACCTCGACAGCATGCCTATTTCCGATAGTCCCTTCGCCACTAAATACTCACCACTTTCCCCGGATTGAGGATGTTGTTCGGATCGAGTGTTCGCTTGAGAGAGCGCATCAATTCGATTTCGACGGGTGACTTTGTGGAAGCGATCTCGTCGCGTTTCATCACGCCGACGCCGTGTTCGGCGCTGATCGACCCGCCATAACGGCGGACGATGGCGTGGACGGCGTGCTGGATTTCCTCCCAGCGCGCGAGGAACGCGGCGTTGTCTGCACCCTTCGGGACGCTGAAATTGAAATGGATGTTGCCGTCTCCGAGATGCCCGAAAGGCACCGGGCGCACGCCGGGCACCAGCTTCTCGACCGCTGCGATGCCTTCGCGCAGGAACGCGGGAATATCTTTGATCGGCACCGAGACATCGTGCTTGATCGAGCCGCCTTCAGGCTTTTGCGCTTCCGACATGCTTTCGCGCAGTTTCCAGAATGCGGCGCGTTGCGTTTCGTTTTGCGCCAGCGCCGCATCGGTGACGAGACCAGCATTGGACGCCGCTTCCAATGCGCGCTCCAGGCTCGCTTGAAAATCCGTGTGCGCGCCGCCGCTGGCTTCCGCCAAGACGTACCAGGACGACGGGTTCGAAAGCGGATCGATCGTCGCTGGAATATGAGCGAGCACGAATTCGATACCCAGACGCGGCATCAATTCGAAAGCGGAGATCATGCCGCCGGTCGCTTCCTGGAGCCGTGACAGAAAATCGATGGCCGCTTGCGGATCGCGAACCGCGATCAAGGCGGTGGCCCGCTCGCGCGGTTTGGGAAAGAGTTTCAACGCAATGCCGGTGACGATGCCGAGCGTGCCTTCCGAACCGATGAAAAGCTGCTTCAGATCGTAGCCGGTGTTGTCCTTGCGCAGCGTGCGGAGGGAATCGAGCACGCGGCCATCGGCGAGAACCGCTTCTAGACCGAGAACAAGATCGCGTGCCGAGCCGTAGCGCAGCACATTCACGCCGCCGGCATTGGTGGAGATGTTGCCGCCGATGGTCGCCGACCCTTCCGATGCGAGGCTGAGCGGAAACAGCTGGTCTGCATCGTCAGCGGCTTTCTGCGCGGCGGCGAGGGTGACGCCGGCGTCCACGATCATGCTCATGCCCGCCGCATCGACGTGACGGACGCGGCTCATGCGCGAAAGGCTAAGCAGGACCTCGCCATCGAACGGGATTTGTCCGCCGACAAGTCCGGTATTGCCACCTTGCGGCACGATAGGCGTGCGCGTCTCGTTGCAGATGGCGAGAATTTTCGAAACGCGTTCGGTGCTGTCCGGCTTGAGCAGCAGCGCGGAACGACCGTGATATTTCCCGCGCCACTCGACGAGATGCGGCGCGATCTCGTTGGGATCGTCGCTCCAGCCTTTCGGACCAGCCGCATCTTTGAGCCGCGAAAGAGTATTGGCGGCGATCATCTAGCGATTCCGTGGCGCAGCGGCGCGGCGCAGGCGGTCGTTGACAGCTTCGCCGAGGCCAGTCTCTGGAATGGGCATCACCGCAATGGTCGCTGCGCCGCTCGCATCCAACTCGCGCAACATCGCGAAAAGATTTGCCGCGGCTTCCTGAAGATCGCCGGTGACGCTCAAGTTTCGTGTCGTTCGTGCGCCGGAAAGCGGGTGCGGGCCAAAAGCGAGCACGGCGTCGCCTGCGCCGACATTTGCTGCGTTGAGCCGTAAACGTGCGTTCGGCGCGTAGTGACTCTCGAGTTGCCCGGGGGAGGCAATCTTCCCATCTTTTGGAACGGCAAGCTTGCCGGCAATCGCTTCGATTTCATCGCGCGGAACGCCACCGGGACGAAGCAACACGGTTCTATCGCCATCGAACCCAATCACGGTGGATTCGATACCGAGGGATGCCGGTCCACCGTCCAAGATGAGATCCACCTTGTCGCGCAACTCATCTTCAACATGCTTCGCCGT
>DASZML010000239.1:0-3185 GCA_035551875.1 Rhizomicrobium sp. | reverse complement strand
CCAAGCGCATCGTCGGCTGGCTGTCGGATGAGCCGATGATCTACGACAAGCTCACGCCGCTGGAATATCTCGAATTCGTCGCGGGTTTGTGGAGCGTGGATGCCAACGTCGCCGAGCACCGGGCGCGCGAACTGGTGCATTGGCTCGGTCTCGACGAACACGCGCATGAGCGTTGCGAGAAATTCTCGCGTGGCATGCGGCAGAAGGTGGCGCTGGCGGGCGCGCTGGTGCACGAACCGCAGCTCATCATTCTGGATGAGCCACTGACAGGGCTGGATGCCGGTTCGGCGCGGCTGGTGAAAGATGTGCTCACACAGAACGTTCGCTCCGGGCGCAGCGTGCTGATGACAACGCATATTCTGGAAACCGCCGAGCGCATGGCCGATCGTATCGGCGTGATCGCGGGCGGCAAGCTCATCGCCGAAGGCACGCTCTCGGAACTGCGCGATCGCGTTGGCGATTCCCGCGCCAGCCTCGAAGACATGTTCCTTGCTATCACGGATCGCGGCGCCGCATGAGCGCGGAGCGCTCGATCTTCTGGTTCGCAGCATTCGAAATGCGTCTCGCGTGGCGAGAAGTTTCGTCGATGCTGACCGGCGGAAAGCCGGGACGCTTGTGGCGCGCGATCATGGCCATCGCTGCCATCGCGCTGCTGTTGCACATGCTCGCATTTCTGGTGTTGCAAGCGGTCGGCTCGAACATCCGCGCCGATCTGGCGACGCTGATCGGGGTCACCGCTGGCATCTTTCTTTCGGGCACCGCAATGCTGTCGCAAGCGATGGAAAGCGTGACGCGGACGTTCTACACGCGTTCCGATCTCGAGCTTATCCTCACGGCGCCGGTGAATGCCGGAAAAGTCTTCGCGGTGCGCATCGCCGCGATGGCGTTCTCGGCCGGCGTGATGTCGTTGCTATTGATCGGCCCCTTCGTGGATATCTTGCTCTTGCGCAGCGGGCCGCGCTGGTTGGGTGCCTATGGAGTACTCGTCGCGGTGTCGCTGACGGCGACGGCGCTGGCAGTTGTGGTGACCATTTTGATGTTCCGGCTCATCGGGCCGAAGCGCACGCGCCTCGCTTCCCAGATCGTCGCGGCGATCGTCAGCGGCATCTTCGTGATTGGACTTCAGATCGGCGCGATGTTTTCGACCGGAACGATGTCTCGATTTGCGTTCCTGCGATCAAAGACAGTTCTCAATCACGCCCCGGCGCTATCGAGCGTTCTATGGTTGCCGGCGCGCGCCGCGCTGGGCGATGGACATGCGCTGCTGATCGTTCTTGGCGCGAGCATCGTTTTTACCCTCGCCGTGATCGTGATTTTTGCACCGCGCTTTGGCGGATATGTGCTGACGGCATCCAGCCTTTCGCATGGCGAAACGCGCAAGCCCGCGAACGAACGCGCGTTCCGTCCGCAATCGGTCGCGTCAGCGCTTCGCCGCAAGGAACGTGTTCTGTTGTTGCGTGATCCGTGGCTGCTGTCGCAATCACTGATGCAAATTCTCTATCTGATGCCGCCGGCGTTGTTGCTGTGGCGCAATTTTGGCAGCAATGGTTCGGCGACCGCGATCGTCGTGCCGGTATTGATCATGGCAGCGGGACAGCTCGCCGGTGGCCTCGCATGGCTCACCATCTCCGGCGAAGACGCGCCCGATCTGGTGATGTCCGCGCCGGTGACACCGCTCGGCCTGTTGCGCGCAAAAGTCGAAGCAGTGCTGCAATGCATCGCCGTGATCTTCCTGCCATTGACGATTGCGCTCGCCTTTGCGTCTCCGATGCGCGCGGCATTGGCCGCATTTGGGATCGTTGCCGCTGCATCGTCATCGACCGCGATTCAGTTGTGGTTCCGCTCGCAGGCCAAGCGCAGCAATTTCCGCCGTCGCCACACCTCATCACGCATCGCGACGATCGCCGAAGCTCTGGTGTCGGTGACGTGGGCTGCAGCTGGCGCGGTCGCCGCGATGGGGAGCTGGATCGGCTTGCCGATTGCGTTCGCCGCTGTCGTCGCATTGATAGCCGTGCGCGCCTTCAGCCCTTCGCGATCAACGAGAATGTCTATCAGCCGTATAAACCAAATTGATCCGGGAACCAGTTCAATGCACCGGTGATGGAGTTACTATTGGCGAGGTCGTTGGTGGAGTTAGGTAAAGCATCTTCTCCTTATACGAGATGAAGATATGAAGCTTTGACAGTTCGTGGATGCCGAGAATTGCATCGGTGACACCATTTTGTTCAGTCGCCGAACCGATGCGAGTTCCGGTTTCTGCAGTGGATCGCATCGCCATAGCAGTTTCATTCTCGAACACAGCAAAGCGAATGTTGGAAATGGCGATACCGTCCAACCCGAGTGACTTGAACACATGTTCATATACCGGAACGCCGGGATGTAATTCGCCCACCTGTTTCAAGTCTGGCGTTCCGGGATGCAGCCCAAGTTGGTTCTGTGCAGCGTTTAAAAACAGCACGCTAGTGCCAGCGCCGGTGTCGACCAACGCGTCCAATTCTTTCCCTTCCAGTTGAACGGGAATGATAATGTGAGAATCTGACGATGTACGAAAAGGAATTGCTGCGACCGCAGTCGCGGGCCAATAAATAACTTTTCCCGGACAATGGGTCTGGAGAAAGAGATTGACTTTTCGTTGCTCGAAATCCAGTTCGACATCGTAGTTGTGCATAATATCTGAACCCAGCAATCCGCCCAGCGCTTTGTCGTCTGAAAAGGATGTGGGTTCGACGAGAAAGCGGACATCGCGGGCGGTCATCTGGTCGATCTGAAGATTTTTAATCGACGCCAAAGCGGTGAACTGAGAACCGGCAGAGGTGAAGACCTGGCCCTCATAGATATTCCGCGTGATCAGTTTCAATGAATCGACAACGTGCTGAAAAACTATGCTTATGGGAGACCCGGTATCGAGCATCATCAATTCTGATGTGCCTTCGATACTGACCGGCACGAGTATTCGTCCGTCATGCGTCAACTTCATGTCCAGTGAAGCAGCGCGCTCCAGGCGGCAATCTTCTGCGAGCGCCGTGCTTGCGAGTATGAGTGAGCCTGCGAAAATCGCGGCTGTGCAAATAGATCTTTTCATGAGCCCCTGCATCACACGCTTAGCATGCGACTTTAGGTTATATTCGGCGCCGCTTTCATTCAACTCTCAAGTTAAGCGGCTCTTATAATCTCCACCAGGCGCG
>DASZML010000238.1:0-7864 GCA_035551875.1 Rhizomicrobium sp. | reverse complement strand
TGGCCCCCCTCTACACCGAATACGGATACCTTCAATATCTGCACGGAAGGCAACGACAAAGTCGTCGGTCTCGTCGCAACATCCGTACAAGGCCAGAGCGCCGATGGCCGACGTATCTCTGTGCGAGCGCTCACCGCGGGTCAACCGGCCGACGATTGCCGTGTCGTTTACGTCGCGTCCGACGTCGCCGCCGCGCCCGTGTTGGAGCAATTGCACGCCAAACCGATCCTCACCATCACGCAAAGTAGTGGGAGCGACCACGGCATCATTCAACTGCTGACGCTTGGCCATCACGTCACCTTCGATATCGACCTCAAGCTCGCGTCCGATGACGGAATTGTTGTCAGTTCGAAATTGCTCGGCCTAGCGCATTCCGTCACACAAAGCGGAGGCGAACAATGACGACGAGATCCGCCTCGCGAATGAATAGATCGATGCTGTGGCGAGTTTTTGCTGGCGCAGTGGTGCTCTTGATCATCGGCGTATTGGCGGCGTTTTACGAGGAGCACCTGTACCAGTCGCAACGACAGGAAGCGGCACGCGAGCAAGCCGAAATCCTTGCAGCAAGCGTTACCGCCGCGTTGTCTTTTGAAGATGCGGCAGCCGCGAGTGAGTACGTCCGCGCGCTCGAGGTTAATCCGGCTATTGGCGCCGTGGGGATTTATGCTGAGACGGGCGCGCGGATCGCTGGTTTTAAGCGCGACGTTTACTCGTCCTTGCCCCGTACACTCATCCGCCCGTCAACTGAGCCGGCACCGCGTTCTGTTGTGATCCCCGTTATACAACGGAGTGTCCCGCTTGGGTGGGTATACCTTCAGTCGAGTCCGGAACCGATTCAAAACCGCGCAAGCCGCTACCTTGTGTTGGCACTACTCGCTGTTATGGCTGTTTTCGTGATCGTTGGCATGGGAAGTGCGCAACTGAGGATGCAGACGCAGTCGGAAACGCTGGCGAACGCGAACGGCCGACTGCAGGAAGAAATAGCAGAGCGTACCAAAGTTGAAGAAGCGCTTCGCCAGAGCCAAAAGATGGAAGCTCTCGGTCAGCTTTCGGGCGGTATCGCACACGATCTGAACAATCACCTGATGATCATCAAAGGCAATCTCTATCTTCTTCGTCGCAAGCTCGGTCTTGCTACGGACGAGAAATATCTCGTCGGCGCAGATGAAGGCATAAACCGCGCGGCGCAGCTTACCCAGCGCGTACTGGGGTTTTCGCGCAAGCAATCTCTCAATCCAATCGGCCTGGATCTCAACGGCCTCGTGCATGATATCGAACCCTTGATCCGCAATTCGCTGGGCGAACATTCAACCCTATCGCTGGACCTGAATGCCCGCGCCAACGTCGTCATCGATCGCAATCAAATGGAGAACGTAATTCTCAACCTCGCGATCAACGCGCGCGATGCCATGCCCGATGGCGGAACACTGACTATCGCCACCGTCAACGTCACGATCGAGCCGGAGACCTTGGCAGCCCGTAACGCGCATGTGGGCGATTTCGTGCGTTTCACGATCGCTGACACAGGCATAGGCATGCCGCCGGAAGTGCGCGAGAAGGCGCTCGATCCCTTCTTCACGACGAAACCGCTGGGCCAGGGGACGGGTCTCGGACTCAGCACCGCGTTCGGATTCATCACGCAGTCCGGGGGGTATCTACATCTCAGCAGCATTCCCGAGCAAGGAACGACAATAACGATCCTGCTTCCGCAGAGCGCGGCAGCTCACCAAAACCCGCGGATGGAGGCTTGATATGACGTCGATCTTGGCTGTCGAGGACGAGCAATTGGTACGCTTCGTGGTCGTGGAAGCGCTAATCGATGCAGGCTATACCGTACTCGAGGCGGGCGATGGCGAAGAAGCGCTTGCCCTTCTTCGTGAAGGAAAGAGTGTCGATTTGATCCTTACCGACGTGCGCATGCCGCGACTCGACGGCTTCGCCCTGGCCCGGGCTGCGCGCGAACTTCATCCCCACATTCCGCTTATTTTCATGACGGGCTATTCCGGCTCAAACATGCGGCCGGAATTCAGCAATGCGGAAATGCTCGACAAGCCCTTCACACCAGAACATTTGCTCGAAGCCATAAAGCGAACGCTGGCGCAATAGCGAGCTTCATAGTTGCAATAGCCTTATTTGGCGGAAGCACTGATCCTTGAGTTAGACTTCCAGACGGTCGCCTTCCCGCGCCACGAGCGCATAGAGCGCCGGCATGAGGTAAACGCTGATGGCGAGCCGTGCGATCAATCCGGCAACGATGACAAGAGCGAACGGTCGCTGCGAGTCCGTGCCGACGCCGGTCGCAACTGCCGCCGGCACCAATCCGAGAGCCGCAACCAGCGCTGTCATCATGATCGGGCGCAGCTTCACGATGGCGGCTTCACGGACCGCGCTGTCGATCGCCATACCGCCGCGACGAAGCTCGTTGACGTAGGAAATATAAACCACGGCCGTCAGCACCGAGACACCGAACAGCGCAAGGAATCCGATACCGGACGACACCGAGAACGGCGTTCCCGTCACCCACAGCGCAAGGATTCCACCGACTGGCGCGGACAGCACGACCCCTAGAACCGTGATGAAGGGAAATTTGAAATTGCTGTAGAGCGCAAAGAGAATAAGAAAAATCAGGAACAGCGTGAGCGGCAGTATGAACGTCATTTGCGCGCGCGATGCGGTGTATTCGCTATATTCTCCACCCCAATCGAGCCGGTAGCCCTGCGGAAGGCCGACCTTTTGCTTGACCTGATTGATCGCTTCGCCGACGGCGCTGGCCAGATCGCGCCCTTCGACCGAGAACTGCACGCCGATGTATCGCGAGTTGTTCTCGCGGTAGATAAAAGAGGCGCCATTCGTGGTCGTGATGTTGGCGAATTCCTTGAGCGGAATCTGCGCACCACCAGGTGTCGCCACCGGAATGTTTCCGATCTCCTCCGGCGTGTCGCGGTACTGCTGTTGCAAGCGGACAACGAGATCGAACTCCTTCTCGCCTTGCACGACCGACGTCGCGGTGTCGCCGCCGACGGCTGTTTCGATGAGATTGTTGATGTCATCGACGTTCACGCCGTACCGCGCGATCTTGGCGCGATCGATATCGATTGAGAGGCTGGGTTGGCCGAGCTCCTGCACGAGTGTCACATCGGTGATGCCACGGACATTCTGCAGAACTTGCTTGATCGCTTTGCCTTTGTCCTGCAGCACGTTGAGATCGGAGCCAAAAATCTTCACCGCCAGTGCACTCTTCAATCCCGTCTCGGCTTCGTCCACAGCATCTTCGGCTGGCTGCGTGTAGTTGAAGATGATGCCGGGGAACGCGGCGAGCTTCTTATCGATGGCCGCGATCAGCGCCGACTTGTCGCGGTAAGGCCCGGTCCAATCCGAATAGGGTTTTAGCCCAACAAAAAACTCCACATTGAAGAAGCCAGTGGAATCGGTGCCGTCGTCTGGCCGGCCCAGCTCAGACGTGACGGTCGTGACGTTTGGAAACGAACTCAACACCGTGCGAATTTTGGGCGTTACCTTGGCCGCTTCGTCGAACGAGATCGTGTAAGGCATCGTCGCGCGAACCCACAATGCGCCTTCGTCCAGTTGCGGCATAAACTCCGCGCCGACGAACGGCACGAAGAACAGCGACACTAGAAGCATCGCACCGGCGGCAATCGTTGTCGTCCATGGGCGCGCGAGGCAGAAATCGAGGCCGCGAATATACTGCGCCTTCATCCATTCGAACGGCTTGTTCGTGCGTTCATGCACGCCCTTGCGCATGAACCAGGCGCACAGGCCGGGGAGCACCATCAGCGTCACGATCAGCGAGCCGATCAACGCGAAGATCATGGTATCGGCCATGGGCTTGAACAGCGTGCCCGACGGGCCGGATAGCGCATAGATCGGCAGGAAACTCGCGACGATCACGGCCACCGCATAAAACAACGGCCGGTCGACTTCGGCGGCCGCGTCACGGATCACTCCCATGACGTTGAACGGCTTATCTCCACGCAGTGCGATCTGACGGTAGATATTCTCGACCATGAAGATCGCGCCATCGACCAGAATGCCGAAGTCGATCGCTCCGATGGAAAGAAGATTTGCCGATGCGCCCTGAATATCGAGACAAATGAAAGCAAATAACAGCGCGAGCGGAATCGTAGCCGCTACAATCAGGCCGGTGCGCACATCGTAGAGAAAGAAAATCAGAACGATGATGACCAGCACCATGCCGCGCAACAGATTCTGCTCAACGATGGAGCGGGTAAGCTGGATCAAGTCGCTGAGATCGTAATAGGGATGGATTTTCACATCCTTCGGCAAGACCTGATTGTTCAGTTCGTCGGTCTTGGCCTCGATACGCTTGAGGATATTCTGCGTCTTCTCGCCCGTGAGCATGAGGACGACGCCCTCGACCGCATCGTCCTGCTTTTCATATCCAAACTCGCCCAGACGCGGCGCGATGCCGATCTCGACTTTGCCAAGATCTTTCACCAAGACCGGCGTACCGCCGTTCACCGCGACGACCACATTGTCGATATCGTCGGTGCTCGTGAGCCGGCCGTTGCCGCGCACGTAATAGAACTGGCCACCCTGTGTGTAGAAACCACCGCCGCCATTGCTGTTGTTGGCGCTGAGTGCCGTTTCCACTTGCGCCACAGAAAGACCCATACCGGCAACTTTGGTCGGATCGAGCAGCACCTGATATTGCATCTCGCCGCCACCAAAACCGGAATCGTCGGCGACACCCGGCACGGACCTGTAAGCCGGCTCGACAATCCAGCTCTCGAAAGTCTTGAGCTCCATTGGCGAGCGGTCCGGGCTCGTCAGGACATAGCGATAGATGAGATCGGAAGGCGCCGACATTGGTGACACTGACGGGGCGACACCACCCGGAAGGCTCACGCTCGGCAACAGATTGAAGACCTGCTGACGTGCGAAGTAGTTGTCTGTGCCGTCGTCAAACGTAAGAGTTACATCGGACAAGCCGTAGAGCGATATCGAACGACTGATGGATGTGTGCGGAATCCCGTTCATGCCCCGCTCGACCGGCACCGTGATGAGCCGTTCGACTTCTTCCGCGGCATGGCCCGGCCATTGCGTGATGATCTCGACCATCGGCGGCGACAGATCGGGGTAGGCATCCAGCGGCAGGCGCTGCATGGCCCAAACGCCTGCGCCGATGAGCACCACGGTCAGCAAGCCGACAATGAGACGCTGGCGCAGCGCCGCGTCGACGATTCGATTCATGATCGAAGCGGTGCGAGACTCGTTTTCGCCCGGCAAAGGATTGTCGCTCATTGGCTTTGCATGAACTGAAGGAACAAGCCGCCATCGGCCACGATTTTCTGGCCAGCATGCAGGCCCGCTGTGATGTCGTAGCGGTCCGCGGCGCGATAACCGAGCGTCACATGCGCACGTGCATAGGTGCCATCGCGCTGCATGACATAGACGAAGGGAAGGTTTTCGTCGTCGTGCAATACCGCGGCGACGGGGACAAGGAGCCCCGAGCTTGCGTCGTGGGATTGGATCGTAACCCGCACATATTGCTGCTTCTTGAGAAGATTGGCGGGGTTGTCCACCGCCACGCGCACCATGATCGAATGCGCAGCGGCATCGACTTCCGATGCGATGTTTGCGACCCTGCCCTGGATCGGCGCAGCGTCACTGGCCGTCATCACCGTCGCGCTGTCGCCGAGACGAATGTTGTCGATATCGGCACCGAACACCTGTGCCATAACCCAAACATGCGATAGATCGGCGATTGTGAACGCTGGCGTTGTGGCCGCCTGGAGCAATTCACCCGGCGTGATCAGTCTTTCAACGACAGTACCTGCTAGCGGTGCGCGAATTGTGCCGGAGCCGGCCGGAATGCGTCTGCCGCGCTGAATATCGCGGATCGTCGACGGATCGACATTGAGCGATGCGAGCGTCTGTAATGCTGCTGCGCGATTGGCTTCCGCGGTAACGGCATCGGTCTCGGCTTGCTCCGCTTCGCGCTGCGAGACGCCTTGATGCGCGAGCAAATCCTTGTCCATGTTAGCGACTTTGCGCGTGGCCGATGCAGCAACAATGGCGGTGCGATAGGCCCCGATTGCCGTGGTGTAATCCGGCGAATCCACCATTGCCAACGCCTGCCCTCTGTTCACGTGATCGCCGGGGTTCACCAGCAAACGCGAAACTTGCCCTGATATTGGCGACATCACGCTCGTCGAATGATCGTTGTCGAAATCCACGAATCCGTTGGTGTCAACGGTCTTGTGAAATTGCGACGGCGCAACAGTGAATATCCGGATGTTCTTCTTCTGGGCATCCGAGAGCGACACGTTGCGTGCCGTCGTGTTCTGGTTGGAATTGTCCGGCGAACAAGCGAACAGAGCGAGCGCTATCGCGATACTCGGAATCGCCACAAGCGTTTGGAAATATCTATTTTTCATTGTTGTTACTCGTAACATCGGTGCGATGCCACCAGCCGCCGCCAAGCGCTTGAAACAGCGCTGCGGTGTCGGCATAGCGATTGGCTTCTGCTGCAAGGAGGCCGATATGAGCCTGTTGGTAGGCGCTTTGCGCGCCGAGCAGCGACAAATATCCTGTGTAGCCGTCCTTCACTTGGCGTTGTGTGAGATCGAGCGTGACTTTCGCGGCATCGTCCGCGGCAGCCGCCGCCTTTAGCGCTTCCGCATCCTGCTGAAGCGCAACGAGCGAATCCGCAACGTTCTGGAACGCTTGAAGCACGGTGCTTTTGTATTGCTCGAGCGCCTGATCATAAGCAGCGCGTGCGCCCCGCTCTTCATGCATCAGCTTGCCTCCTTCGAAGATCGGCTGCGTCAGCGCTGCACCGATGTCCCAAAAACCGGTGCCGGGCGTAAATAGCTTTCCGATCGCCAACGCCGTGCTTCCGGCATCGGCGGTTAGCTCGATGTTGGGAAGGCGGTTCGCGACCGCAACGCCGATATTCGCGCTTGCTGCATGCAGGTTTTCTTGCGCCTGGAGAATATCGGGGCGGCGCGACACGATCGTCGATGGCAGGCTGATGGGAATATTCTGCGGCAGTTGCAGACTGGCCAAATCGAGATCGAGCGCCGGCGCCTGGCTCGGAAACTGCCCGCACAATACTGCGAGCTGATCGTGAAACTGCGCCGCTTGCTTGATCAGCGGTGGAAGCGAAGCTTTGGCTTGCGCCAGTTGCGATTGCTGCGCGGCGAGATCGATCCGGTTCGCATAACCTTTCTTGAGTTGATATTCGAGAATATCGACCGACTTGGATTCTTCGTCGACGAACTCCTGTGTCGCTTTGATCTGTGCGTCGGTCGCCGCTTCCTGGATGGCTGTGACGACAACGTTCGACGTCAGCGTCGTGTAGGTCGCCATCAACTGATAGCGCGTGCCGCGTTCCTGCGCGTGTAGTGCCTCCACCGTGCGCTGATTGAGCCCGAAGACGTCCGGGAAAAACGAAACACTGAGCTCAGGCGTGAAAAGATTGTATTCGAACGAATTGTTACTCGGTACAGGCGCGAGCGTATTCGGCGGTTGCGAGAAACGCTGCGCCGCAACACCGGCAGATAGGCTCGGATAATACGCGCCGCGCTGTGCCGCCGTGTTCTCATGTGCCACGCGCAGCGCTGCGCGCGCCGCTTTCAAGTCGGGACTGTTGGCGATAGCGCGCTCGACGAGATCACTTATCGTTTGCGAGTGATACAGCGTCCACCAATCTGCCGTGATATCGCCACCTTGCGTGAAGGTCTGTGGCTCACCGCCAGGCGTGTTCGTGCTCACAGTCGGTGCTAAAGGCTGTGCTGTGTAAGAGGCTACATCCGGCGGCGCTGGCTTCTTAAAGTCCGGCCCGACCGCGCATCCAAGCAACACGGGTGCCGCAGTAGCC
>DASZML010000237.1:0-8264 GCA_035551875.1 Rhizomicrobium sp. | reverse complement strand
GTGCGCAGATCGTGCGCCACCGAATCCGTCACTTCCCGCATGCCCCTCATCAGGCGTTCGATGCGATCGAGCATGCGATTGAGATTCTCGGCCAGCGTATCGAATTCGTCCGCGGAACCAGCGACAGGTATACGCCTTGTGAGATCGCCCGCCATGATCTCGCGGCTGGTGTTGTTGATCACATCGAGGCGCGCCAAAAGATTGCGGCTGATCACCGCGCCGCCGATTAATCCCAAAACGAGCATCAGCAGGATGCTCCATGGCAACGTCGTGCTCAGCAAGCGCGACGTCTCATGGCGCTCATGAACGTCACGCGCCACAAGCAATTGAAAACCACCGGTTAAAGAAAATGCCCGCCCACGCGCCCTGCGTTTGGCAGCGACACCGCCGATGCGTTTTTCGTAGTCGAACTCGATGAAGTGGCCTGGCCGTTGGATGACCTTGGGCCATGCGTCCAAATTTCCGGCGATCGGACGATGCTGAACGTCGGTCAATAGGTATAAGCCTGGCCCGCCGCGGATCGATCGGCTGATGATGACGTCCGTCAAGCCGCCCAAGCCGAGCCGCTGGTATTGCTCGGCTAGGCCCGTGATTTCCGCTTCGATCGTCTCGTCGGTCTGGCTGTCGAGCGCGTGCTTCGTGTTCCAGTAGGTAAACCCTACCAGAGCCGCCGCCGAGATCGCGAATACCATGACGTAGATCAGGACGATCCGAAACGCGAGCGTCCTTAAAAAGCTAGGCGCGCGCACGGATCATGTAACCCGCACCGCGCACGGTGTGCAGCAGCGGGGTCTCAAATCCTTTGTCGATCTTCGCGCGCAGGCGCGAGATGTGCACGTCGATCACGTTGGTCTGGGGATCGAAGTGATACTCCCACACGCTTTCCAGAAGCATGGTGCGAGTCACGACCTGGTTCGCATGGCGCATGAGATATTCCAGAAGGCGGAATTCGCGCGGCTGCAGATCGATAGAAGTCTCGGCACGTTTTGCAGCGCGTGTAAGAAGATCAAGCTCCAGATCGCCGACCTGAAGCTGTGTCTTCACAGCGGCAGGCTGGCGGCGGCGCATCAGGGCATCGACACGCGCAAGCAATTCCACGAAGGCGTAAGGCTTGGTAAGATAATCGTCTCCGCCAGCCTTCAGGCCTTTCACGCGATCATCCACCTCGGACAACGCGCTCAAGAACAGAACCGGCGTGACATTGCCCTGCTCGCGGATGCCTTCCACAAGCTTGAGCCCGTCGATCTTCGGCAACATGCGATCGATGATCGCCATGTCGTAGGGCCGCGAAAGCGCCAATGTCAGGCCGGTTTCGCCATCGGCAGCGTCGTCCACGACGTGGCCAGCTTCTTTCAGTCCCTGCACCAGATAACGCTGTGCTTCAAAATCATCTTCGACAACCAGAATACGCATTTCAAATCTCCTGTTTAGGCGCTCCTCGAGCGAACACGCCTCAGCCGTGAGAAGGGTCCGCGCCGGCGGCAGCAACGGGGGGGATGGGGCCACTACCACCGGCGCGGGGGGCCGGACCGTGCGAAGCGAACTCCGCGCGGTCCGGTACACTGTCCTTATGTCTGACCCAGTTTGATCGCCACGAAGCGCTGGCCGGATTGGCCGTTCACAAGGACCAATACGCTGTCGCGTCCAGCCGCTTTCGCCGCTGCGATGCCGGACTTCACGTCCTGCGGCGAACGCACCGAGTGATTGGCGATCGAGACGAGCACGTCACCCGGTTGCAAGCCCTTGTCAGCCGCGTCGCTATTCGGGTCGACGCGCGTGATGACGACGCCGTTGACGTTGTTGTCGAGATTGAACGCCTGCCGCGTTTCAGGCGTAACCGACGCAAGGCCCAAGCCCATCGCTTCCGCGGTGCTTGGCGGCGCCGCTTTCTTGTTCGGCGTATTGTTGGACGCGACCTGATCTTCCTTCCGTGCAGCGATTTGCGCCGTAAGCGTCTTCGGACTTCCGCCTCGGATCACGGTGAAGCTCGCTTTGGCACCAGCCGGCAGCGACGCGATGCGGCGTGTCAGATCGCGGCTGTCATCGATGCCCTTGCCGTTTAGCGCGACGACGATGTCGCCGGGCACGAAACCCGCATGCGCAGCCGGTCCGCCTGGCGTCACTGTGGCAACGATGGCGCCTTTACTGCCCTTGCTTCCGGCGCTGGCGGCGAGCTCCGGCGTGAGGCTTTGAATTTCGACGCCAAGATAGCCACGCGATACGCGGCCATGCGCCTGAAGTTGCGCGACAACGTCATGGATCGTCGACGACGGAATCGCAAAACCGATGCCGACGCTGCCGCCGGATGGCGAGAAGATCATCGAGTTCATGCCGATGACGCGGCCCTGGATGTTGAAGGTCGGACCGCCGGAATTGCCGCGATTGATCGGCGCATCGATCTGAATGAAATCGGTATACGGACCGTTGCCGACATCACGACCGATCGACGAGATGATTCCCGCAGTAACCGAATTGGAAAGACCGAATGGGTTGCCGACTGCGACCACCCAATCGCCCACGCGTGCCTGGCGATCGTCGCCAAACTCGACCGCCGGAAGCGGCCCGTTCGCATTCACCTTCAGCAGCGCGATGTCTGTCGCCGGATCTGTTCCGATCAACTTCGCATTGAACTCGCGTCCATCCGGAAGCTTGACGGTGATCTTCTTTCCATTCTCGATGACGTGATTGTTGGTGACGATGTAACCGGCCTTGTCGATGATGAAGCCGGAGCCCATCGCGATAGCTTTTTGCGGCGCATTGAACTGGCGGCCACCGCGTTGACCGAACTGATCGAAGAAATCCCGGAATGGTTCGGGAAGTTGTTGCGGATCGAATCCCTGTTGCTGACTCACTTGCTCTTCGACCGTGATTGTCACAACCGAAGGCGACACGCGCTCGACGAGATCGGCAAAGCTGAACGGAGCGCCGCTTTCGATCATCCGCGGTGTTGCAGAGGCCTGATAGCTCGGCTTGGTAGCCTGCGGATGCTGTTGCGGCGTTGGCGCGTGTTGTTGTGTCACCGTGTGTTGCGGAGCTGGCGCGGCGTTCGCCATCGGCAGAACCACGGAGGCGCCGGCGCCGATCACGACGACGGCAGCAGCCGAGACAAGAAGGCGAGCTCGCCGGGCGGACAGGAATTCCTGGACTTTTTTCATTTCGATCTCCATCGGGCATTTCGTGTTCAAAAAAAGAGGCACGGGCGCTGCGTGTTTAAGCGCTCAACGTGTCCGATTTCTGTTCACAATATTACAAAACGGCAATCCCGTAGATTGCTGGTTTGGCGCTTTTAAAAGTCGGCCGAAGCCGCCCGCTTTCGGGCACGAACAACGACCAGTGCGACAACCGCACCGCCTATCAAAAGGACGGCGACGGGCCCGAACCACAAAAGATAAGTCTCAGGTTCGAGCGGCGGCTTCATCAATATGAAGTCACCATAACGCGCGACGAGATAATGCTCGACTTGTTCGTCGCTGTCACCTGCGGCGATGCGCACACGTATGAGATGCCGCAAATCCGCCGCGAGCGGCGCATCCGACTCATCCAGCGACTGTCCCTGGCAGACGAGACAGCGAAGCTCCTTTTGCAACGCCACCGCGCGCGCTTCGAGCTTCGGATTGGAAAGCGAATCCGGTGCGGCTGCATTTGCCACATTGATGAACGACATCATCACAAACGCGAGAGCCGCGGCGCGTATCATCCTGCAGGTGTTGCTTGTGCGATCGCGCTCGGATGTCGCGAACGCAAACGTCCGAACAACGCGCCAATTCCGCCCAGCGCCATGAACGCTCCACCGAACCAGATCCACGGCGCGAGCGGACTCACATACGCACGCAACGTCCAGCCATTGCCGCGCTGATCGCCGAGCGCGAGATAGAGATCGGAATAGCCGGTCGTGCGGATTGCCGTGTCGCTCACTTCCTGTTGCTCGGCAGGATAGAGACGCTTCTCCGGCGTCATAGTCGCAACTGGTTTGCCGTCGTGCATCACGCTGACGAGCGCGCGCTGTGCGATGTAGTTCGGCCCTCGCACATTCTGGATGCCGTCAAAGGTCAACGTGTATCCTGCGATCGGCATGGATTGGCCGGGTGACAGAATATCGATCGCTTCGCTGCGCCAAACCGTCGTGCCGGTTACACCCATCAGCGTTATGCCGAGGCCGAGATGCGCGAGCGCGGAAGCATAAGCGCTGAACGGTGAGCCGCGGCCGCGCCGTGCAATGTCGATTACACTGGCGCCGATTACCCAACCGGCAAGCGCAAACGCGCCGATGGCGGCGAGCCCGGCAGGCGATGCAACAGCCGCAACGATCACCGCCAACACAGCAGCAACGCCGAGCGCAGGCGCAAGGGTGCGCAACCCCATTTTTAAATCGCCACGACGCCAACCGAGCCGCGGCCCAAACGGCACCAGGATCAGCAACGCCACGAAGATCGGCGCGAAGGTCACGGCGAAGTATGGCGGCCCGACCGAAATCTTCGTGCCGGTCAGCGCATCCAGCGCCAGCGGATAGATCGTGCCGAGAAACACCGTCGCCGCGGCGGCGCTCAGAAACACATTGTTCAGCAGGAGCGTGGTTTCACGGCTGACAGGTTCGAACGCTGCGCCAGATGCCAGTTGCGGTGCGCGCCATGCGAATAATCCCAACGCGCCGCCAATAGCGACCACCAGCATCAGCAAAATGAACTCGCCGCGCGTCGGATCGCTCGCAAAAGCATGCACCGACGACAACACGCCGGAGCGCACCAGAAACGTGCCGATCAGGCTCAACGAAAAGCCGAGGATCGCGAGCAACAATGTCCAGCTGCGGAACGCGCCTGTTCGTTCGGTCGCAAGCGAAGAGTGCAACAACGCCGTCGCGATGAGCCACGGCATCAGCGCGGCGTTCTCGACCGGATCCCAGAACCAGAAACCGCCCCAGCCGAGGACATAATAAGCCCACCAGCTACCGAGCGTGATGCCCGCGGTCAGCGCAACCCAAGCGAGCAGCATGAACGGCCGTGCCGCACGCGCCCACGCCGCATCGGCCTGGCCCGTGATGAGCGCCGCCGCAGCATATGCAAACGCCGCCGACAATCCGACATAGCCGACGTAAAGCATTGGCGGATGCATCGCGAGACCGGGATCTTGCAGCAGTGGATTCAATCCCGCGCCCTCAAACGGCGGCGGATCGAGACGCAAGAACGGATTGGACGTGAACAGAATGAACAGCAGGAACGCGAACGCCAGCAATCCCTGCACACCCAGCGCCGCCGATGTCAGCCGCGCACCACCCGCTTGCGCAAACGCCATGATCGCCGAATAGATTGCGAGCACGAGAACCCACAACAGCATCGAGCCTTCATGGTTTCCCCATACGCCGCTGAGTTTGTAAATCAGCGGTTTCGCCGTGTGCGAATTCTGCGCGACGTCAAGAATGCTGAAATCCGACGTCACGAAAGCATAGGTCAGCGCGGCGTATGCCAGCACGACAAACACGAACATGCCGAGTGCAGAGCTCGTCGCAACCGCACGGGCGCGTTCGCCGTTCAATCTTGCGCCCGCCAAACCAGCAATCGCCATCACCGCCGACAATGCCAGCGCGAGTGCGAGTGCGAGCTGACCGATCTCGCCTGTCATGGATTGGCGCCGCCTTCTTTCCAGCGGCCGGAACGCTTCAACGCATCCACCACTTCCGGCGGCATGTAGCGTTCGTCATGCTTTGCGAGAACTTCGTTCGCGTCGAACACGCCGTTCGTTGTCAGCGCGCCGGACGCAACAACGCCCTGTCCTTCGCGAAAAAGATCCGGCAGCACGCCGCGGAACGAAACGGGCAATGCCGCTTTGCCATCCGTCACGATGAAATTGATCTCGGCATGCGGCTTGTGCACCACGCTGCCCTTCTCCACCAATCCACCAATGCGAAATGCGACGCCTGCCGGCACATGTTTCGTCGCGACATCGGACGGGCTGTAGAAATATAGAACGTTGTCCTTCAGTGCGGAGATCGCCAACGCGGCGCCGCCCGCGCTCGCAATTATAAGTGCAGCGGCAAAATAGAGACGGCGGCGTTTGCGGGGATTCATATGTGCGATCAAACCCTTGATAGCGATCTTATAGAAGGTGTGCGCAACCCATGCACTGTGCGCGGTTGCCGCTCCGAAAAGCCCCATTTCTGCTAGGATTCGTGCGGGGGACTTCCATGCGCGCCTTTCGGCTCTTCGCAACGTTTGCTGCGGCACTCTTCTTATGCGGCTGCCTGCCGCCGACGACCACCCATCCCGTCGGATCGACCGTTGGGCTCGCCAACGATCCGGCGCTTGTCGGTCTTTGGCGCGGCAAGATGGAGAATGACGACAACGGACGCCCGGTCTATTTCCATTTCCTGCCCACACTCGGCGGTGACATCACCGTCGTGATGGTGCAAGGCGGAAACGAGCCAGACGGCGACTGGACGATCGCGAAGATCACTACTGCCACTCTCGGCGGCAACCACTTCATGAATGCGACGACGACCTTCGCCGACGGCCATGCGGATGACACCTTCGCTGCGGGCGAAACGGCACCCATTCTTTATCGCTTCGATGGGCAAGGACATTTGCTTCTTGCGATGATGGATGAAGACGCCACCAAAGCCGCAATCCAGGCCCACAAGCTGGAAGGAACCGTCGAGCAAGGCCAGTTCGGCGATGCGAAGATCACGATGGACGCCAAGAAGCTCGATGCGTTCATGGCCAGCAAGAAAGGCCTCGCGCTGTTCAGCGCACGCTTCGCAACGCTGACGAAGGTTGAATAGTCAGTGCCCACCCTCGTGCAGGATCTCGTGGCCGAGTCCGGTTTCGTATTGAACGCCGGCCGCTGTCAGCGTGATGCTGTGCGGCCAGTCGGCACGCGCCACACCCTTGCGCTCAAGCGCATGCCAGACCTTCTCATTATATAGCCCAGTGGCGTCGCTACCACGCACGACATATTGGCCGAGATGGAAGTGATCGCCATGTGCCGGCGGAAACCGCTCGATCGTAATCTCGCCGGCGCCCGGACCGCGCTTCGAAACGTCTGGCAACTGCACCATCACTTGAAGCAATGTCAGCGTGCGCAACTGCAGCGGATTGAGCTTGAGCGGATTGTTCTTCGGCGGCATGCAAAATCCTCTTTACGAATTCCAGACAGGCTTGTCCGCGCCGGCTTCCGGCGGCGGACGATGCCATGCGGGCTGCGTCTTCGACATCCGCACGACCGGCCCCAAATGATCGAGCCGCCCTTGCCCGGTTTCGCATGACTGCAAATAGCCGTCGAGTCCGGCGCCCGGATTCCATTCACCCGGTACTTTCGTGGTTTCGATCTTGCCCAGCGATTGCAGCCACATCGCGGTCGCGCAAAGCGAAACTTCCACCTGCCAGCTTCCGCCTTCGCGAATACGCCGGAGCAACGCCGCGATCACGCCCGCCGCTCCGAGATAGCCGGTAATGTAATCGCATGCTGCCGCAGGAATGAGACGCGGCACGGTGTCTTTGCGCGTTCCGGCGCGCGCCGCCATGAACGCGCCCTGCTCGACCGCAATGCCTGTGGCGGATTGCGCAAGTTGCTCCCATCCGCGCCGTTTCGCCCATGGCCCTTGATGCCCATAACAAGATGCCGCGAGGTGAATGATGCCCGGATTGGCATGAGCTAGCGCCGCCGGACTGAATCCCAATTTGGCCAACGCGCCTGGCCGGTACGAATCCACAAACACATGCGCGGTGCGCGCAAGGGTCCGCAGAATCTCAGCATCGACAGGCTTGCCCAGATCGAGATAAGCCGACCGCTTGCCGATGCCGGTGTCGAGATCGAACAGATCGACCGTTGGCAGCCATGGACTGCGCACCGACAAAACATCGGCACCATAGGATGCCAGGATCTTCCCGCTCGTCGGGCCTGCGAGCACGCGGGTTAGGTCGAGCACACGGATGCCATCCAGTGGCGACGCACTTTCTGGCAAGCGCAACGGCGGCGCTTCACCAATCTTGCGCAATACGATCGGCGGCGTGTTGGCGAGCGCCTTGCCCTGATCGCTTGCGTGCCACTCTTCTTCCGTACGGATCACGGCGCCACATTGGTTGAGAAAAGACAGCGCATCTTCGAGCGCAAACGCATTCCACTTCGCGACGGCACTGCCAATACTGTCTGCCGTATTGTCCGCGTTGAGCAGATCGAGCGTACGCTTTTCCAGATGCGGAAAGCCGCCATGCAGATGGATGTAACGACTGTCCGAGCCGCGATAGATCGCGACCGTCGGTTTGAACTCCGAT
>DASZML010000236.1:0-7676 GCA_035551875.1 Rhizomicrobium sp. | reverse complement strand
AGCGCGAAGTGATCTTTGGTGATGCGCGGATAGCGCTTGAAGATGGAAGACTCCGCCGGCTTTTCGACATGCGCTTCCAACGCAATCATGCCTTTCGATTTAATTGTCTTGGTCAGTAGGAACAGCAGGCAGAGCAGGTCGCTATAGTCGGCGGGCTTCCACTTGGGCCCGGAAACGACCTTGCCCAGCTCGCCGGCGATCTTTTTCAAAGACCCCAACGAGCCGCCGATCAGAAGCGCTGCCAGCGCCGCGCCGAAGATGGTCAGAATCTCGTGCGGCAACGCCTCGAACACCACGCCCAACGATCCGCCGGACATGAGATAGCCGCCGAATACGCAGGCGAAGAGGACCGCAATGCCAATCAGTTGAAGCATGGACACGCCTGATGAAGCGCCGGAAACCGGTGCCGTTTACTCGCCGTCAGTATTAAGAACACCCCTTAAGGACGCGTGAAACCCCGCGTTGTGCCGGGTCGCAATTCGTTACCGGCGACTTAACGGGCAAGCTTGTGTGTGACGAGCGCGCTGAGTTCGGCGGCGACCTGGCGGCCGAGGCATGTCGCGTCATCCTTCGCGTTCGCAGCGCAATTAATGGCGCCGACGTGGAGGTTGATGACGGCCGGATCGATCGTGACACCAAGGCGCGAGGCGGTGTCGATGTACTTGCACAAGCCGTCTGCGATGCGGCCGGATGCTTCCAAGCCGACGGTTGCAGCAAGTCCGCGGATTTCATGTGCTTGATCGTAAACAGCCTGTGTGTCGAATTTCAGCGCCGCCTTCTCGAGCGCTAGAATGTAGCCTCGCACCGCATCGGTAATGACGTCTTTGCGGAGGTCGATCACCTGGCGTCCGCGCTGGGCGGTCTCGCTCGCTTTCATGGCTGCGAGGAAGTCGACGGCGATTTTTCCTTCGGCCATCGGTGGATATTCGTTCGTGCCGATGATCACCACATTAGATTTATTATCGTTGCTCATCGCACTTCGACCTCGCTGTCACGGTCCTCGGCGCGTCGCCAGGGACCCGTGAAATTCTCGGTCCGCCGCCGCCTGCGATCCGGTCCGAAATAGTCGTCGCACTTCACGAAGGGCCGTGGCCGCTCCACAATCTCTGCCAGGCGCAGCATCAGATTCTGTGCCGTTATTGGCTTGGCGATGAATTCAGTGACGCCCGCATCGCGTGCAGCTTCCACCCGTGGCCGCTCGGTATGGCCAGTGACCATGATGATCGGCACATAAGCATTGGGCGATTCCAGATCGGTGCGCACGCGTTTGGTGAAGTCGATGCCGTCTGCCTTCGCCATGGAAAGGTCCGTTAGTACAAAGTCGGGTTTGCGATCGCATAAGACGCTGTAGGCCGTGTCGCCATCTTCAGCCTCATAGACCTGCTTGATGCCGAAGGCATGCAGCAGCGACTTCAGAAGTGAACGCATGTGGGGGTTGTCTTCCACCACCAAAGCACGGAGGTTTTCGAAGCTGTTCGCCATGATCCCCAGCGAAGGGCGTTTGAGAATTCGCTTAACAATCTAGAGGTTGTCTGGTTAGCATTTCCTTACGCGAGGAACCTTGAGCCACACACCGCAGAGATTTCCGCTTGATGTGACGGCGCTCGTGATGGCGGCGCGCACTGTCGTGAATCCGACCGCGTTTGGCGCAACGGCTATCGTGGAAGATGGGCAGGGCCGCGTGCTTCTGGTGCGGCACACTTATATGTCGGATTGGCGATTGCCCGGCGGCGGAGTTGGCCGGGGCGAGCCGCCGGACGTTGCGGTAATGCGCGAGCTCGAAGAGGAAGTGAATCTACTGGAATCGACAGCGCCGGAATTTCTCGCGCTTTACACGCGCCGGGTTCTCTGGTTCTCCAACGTGGTGGCGCTCTATCGCGTGCGAAATGCGCGCATAGACTTCAAGCGCAATATCGAAGTGCGTGCGGCGAAATTTTTCGATCCGAAAATGCCGCCACCTGGGACAGCACCGGGTTCCCGGCGGCGCCTCGCCGAATTCTATGGCGACGCGGCGCGCGGACCCTATTGGTGAACTAGACCGGCTCCCAACCAAACACGGAAACCGTTGCTCCCAGATCGTGGAAGTTCGGCTTCAAGGCCGGCATACAGTGAGTGGCGATGGTTTCGGGCGTCCAGCCCTCGATTTTCGCCATGCCTCGGATGGGACGTGGTTGGCTCATGAGGAAGATTTCATTGCCCCGCGCAACGAAGATCTGGCCTGAAACGTCTTTGGTCACTGGAGACGCGAGTGCTACGGCCAGTTGTGCCACCTGATCGGCCCGCATGAAGTTCTTCATACGCTCCACCCGCTTTGCTGCGGCTTCATCCTTTACTGGGATCGTTGCGATGAGCCGTGACCATGCGAACGGCGCGATCACGTTGGAGCGCACATTCTTCTGCAAACCTTCCATTGCGATGATGCGTGACAGGCCGACGATACCCATCTTTGCCGCGGCGTAATTCGCTTGCCCGACATTGCCGATCAACCCACTGGTGGAGGAGAAAAGGACAAACGAACCCTCTTCCTGCTCGCGGAAATGATTTACGGCGGCGTGGGTGACGTTGTAGCTGCCGTTCAGATGCACATCGATGACGACGTCCCATTCCTCGTCGCTCATCTTGTGAAACATCTTGTCGCGAAGAATGCCGGCCGGACTGATGATGGAATGGAGACCTTTGTAGGTATCCATCGCCTGCTCGATCATGTGCGCGACGCCTTTGCGGCTCGAGATGCTGTCGGAATTCGAGACCGCCTCACCGCCGGCCTTACGGATCTCCATCGCCACATCTTCGGCAGGTCCTTTGGAGCCAGCGTCGCCGCCCGCAGCGCCGCCACCCAGATCGTTGACCACGATCTTTGCGCCTTCGCGCGCGGCCAGCAGTGCGCACTCTTTTCCGATGCCGTTTGCCCCGCCAGTGACCAGAACGACCTTGCCATCGAGCACACCCATGCGATTACCTCCTTGGTTCAACGATCATGTCTTTGCTTGGAGCGTAGCGGCGTGGAGGAAGGTGTCAAAGCGGCCCCTTGGACGATCCGTCATGAAGCGACGGCTGACGCTGCGTCTGTCGATGCGCTGGTTGCCGCAGCTTTCGGACCGGGCCGATTTGCAAAGTCCGCCTATCGTTTGCGCGAAGGCGTAGATCCCATCGAAAGCCTGAGCCTCATCGCGATCGAAGATGGCGTGCTGCGTGGCTCGGTACGGTTCTGGCCCGTGATGGTCGGCCCGGCGAAACTTTTGATGCTGGGACCGCTCGCCGTGCAATCGGATCAGCGCGGACGCGGCATCGGCATCGCTCTGATGAAACATGGCATCGAGGAAGCGCGAAAGACAGATTTCGCCGCAATCATTCTGGTAGGCGACGAGCCGTATTATTCGCGCGTGGGATTTACTCGCTTGCCGCCGGGACGGTTGCGTTTTCCGGGGCCTGTCGATCCGGCGCGCATCCTGGGCGTCTCCATCGCGACCGATGGGCTTCTTTCACTTGAAGGCGATGTGAAGCGATATCGCGTTTAGCGTTTCAGCGTTTTAGCGGCCTTCTTGACGCCAGGCCAGCATCAGCGTGCCGATCAACAGGATGAATGCGAGCCACGCCGGTAGCAGCGGCATTTGCTCGACGCTCGTCACGCGGTAAGCACTGTTGGTGCGAAGGCCGATCCAGTTGCTGCCATAAGCGGTCGCGCCGCTCGAGACATGGCGGATATCGGGCATGCCGTCCTCCAGCCAATGCACCGAACCGCCCGTCGCGCGGACCGGATCGTTCAATATCGAGTCGGTCGCGCGCATATCCGCCACTTCTTTCGGATTGAGCGGACCGGACGCTGCGACGGCGTTCAGTGTTCCGTCGGAGAGGCGATAGAGACCGAGTTCGTCCGCTTTCGCGCCGCCTTTCCACAAACCAGGTTCGGATTTGGTGAGCGCTACGGTGGCGTGTTTGCCCGATGGATATGTGACCGAGACGGGAACGGCATTGTCCTTCATCGTGCGCCGTTCGATGGCGATCTGTCCCTCAGTGATGGAGGCCGATAAACGCTCCTCTTCCAACTCCGGTTCTTTCATCAGCCAGTGCGCGAGGCGGCGCAGCAATTCCGCGTCAGGGCCGCCGCCATCGTAACCGCGTGCCCAGAGCCAGATGTGGTCGGACAACAATTCCGCGACGCGGCCTTTGCCTTGTTGGTCGAGCACGAGCAGCGGCTTGCCGTTCGCACCGCTCATCACCGTTTCACCAGCGACGACGTTCGCACCGATGGTGCGGAACCATTTGCCCCACGTCGGCGTCGGATTGCGCGCAGTGTTGCCGCCGGGAAGCGCACGCGTCACCGGATGGGCGAGGCCTTGCGCTGTCACCAGAGGCTTGAACGGTTGCGCGATGATGTCGCCGGTCGGTTGCGCGGGGAGCAGCGACTCCAGCGGCGTGTGATAGATGCTGAACGGTCCGGCAAACTCCGGTCCCGACGATACGAGCAAAGCGCCGCCGTTCCGCACATAGTTCTCGATGTTCTCGTAATAGCCGAGCGGCAGGATTCCGCGCTCGGTATAGCGATCGAAGATAATGAGATCGAATGTGTTGAGCTTATGTTCGAAGAGTAGCGGCGCCGGGAACACGATCAGCGAAAGCTCGTCGATGGGCGTCGCGTCTTGCTTGTAGGGTGGACGCAAAATTGTGAAGTGAACGAGATCGACCGCGGGATCAGCCTTTAGCAGTGAACGCCACACGCGCTCGCCCGCGTGGGGTTCGCCGGAGATGAGCAGTACCCGCAAGCGATCGCGAACGCCGTTCACCGAAATCACGGCGCGATTGTTTTGCAACGTCAGCTCGGCAGGGCCGGCCCGCGCATCGAGTTCGACCACATTCTCGCCGGCGTGCGCGACTTGCAGCTTGATGTCAGTCTGCTTGCCGACGGGCACAACGCGCGAACCCGCGGCGACACCGTCGACATGAATGTCGACGTTCGCCGTGCCTTCGCCCGCGCCGCCGAAATCGTCCACGCGCAGAACGACATCGGCCTGCTGGCCGACGATGGCATAGCGGGTCGCGCTGATGATGGTGAGCTTGCGGTCGCGTTCGTTGTGCTTGCCCACGATCAGCGCCTGGATAGGTGCGGACAGCGCGGGCTTGTTGGTCTGCGGCGCGTCATGCACTTCGCCATCGGTGATCGCGATTGCGCCCGCCAGCCGGTCGGGTGGCACATCGGAGAATGCATTGTTGATCGCGGCGAAAAGTTGCGTGCCGGTATCCTCCCCGCTGCGCGTATCGACAAAGGCTTCGCGGATTTCGAGCGACTTGTCGGCACCAAGCTTCTTGCGGATCGCCGCAGCGGCCGTATCGGCCTCAGCGCGGCGATTGTTGATCTCCATGCTCTGCGTGTGATCGACAATGATCGCCGCCACATCCGGCAATGGCTCGCGCGTCTCATGCACGATCAGCGGATTGGCGAGCGCCAGCAGCAGCACCGCCAATGCCAGCGCGCGCGCCCAGGCGCCCGTCGCGCGCATCGCGAATGCATAGGCGGCCAGCGCGACCGAAGCGGCAACGAACAGCCACAACGCCCAAGTCGCGATATGCGGTGCGAAGTCGAGCGACAGGTTCACTTGCCGCTCCGTTCCAAAAGCGCGGGCACATGCACCTGATCGGTTTTGTAGTTGCCGGTCAGCGCATACATCACGACATTGATGCCGAAGCGCACGGCCATCTCGCGTTGCTGATCGCCGCCAGGCGATACCGCGACAAGCCCGCGGCCTTCATTGTCGACCGCCCACGCGCTCGCCCAATCGTTGCCGCCGATGATGACGGGCGACACGCCATCGCCGCCGCGCGCGGGCGCTGGACCGGCATCGGGATCAGGCGGCGGCAGTGCTTCCACCCAAACTTTGCCGCCTTCCCAGCGCCCCGGGAAATCGGAAAGCAGATAGAACGCCTTTCGCAGAACATGATCCGGCGGCACCGGTTCGAGCGGTGGAAGATCGAGCTTGCTGAACAGGCGGCGTAGCGTTTGCTGTCCGGGTGAATCGTTGCCGCGCGAATTGCCGAGCGTCAGATCGCGCGTGTCGATCAGAATCGTTCCGCCGTTGCGCATGTAATCTTCGATCTTCGCTTGTGCCTGTGGCGACAGATCCGGCTCGCGCGGATCCATCGGCCAATAGAGCAGCGGATAGAAAGCGAGATTGTCTTTCGCGATATCGACGCCGACAGGTTCGAGCGGCTCATAGGACGTGCGCGCTTTGAGATAGAGACCGAGGCCTGTGAGACCTGCCTTGCTCGTCGCGTCCACATCGGACAAGCCGGTGACAACAAAAGCGAGACGCGTATCCAGCGCGGCTTTCATGTCGGTGGCGTCGTCCGCGTGCGCGTTGTTCGGATGAACGAGCATCAGCGCCAGCATCAGCACGCCGAACCGCGCCAAAAGTTTGCGTGCGTCGAACCAATAACCGCGCAGCAGAAGCGAAATGACCGCATCGGTGAGCAGGACGAGGAAAGCAAGCGTGAGCAGAACGGGCTGCAGTGCGAATGCGCTCGAACCGGAATAATTCTGCACGGCAACGCCGAGCGAGCCGAATGGTGTGAGCGTTGTATCGGCGTTGGTCGTGTTCACGGCGATTTGCGAGCCTTCGTTGCCGTACAGACCAGCGGGATGTTTGTACGAAGGTGCCGTCGTCGCGATTTGCGAACCGCGGATCGCAACCGCAGAGGCATCTGGCTTGCGCAGATGCCCGAAGCCGTCGAGCTGCGCGTAAGGCGGGAATATCGTCGCCGCATCGCTGCCCATGTCGGACGGCCGCGCACCGCCCGCAAGATCGAGCACGCGCCGCAGCATGTCCACGTAAAGTCCTGACAGCGGCAGGTTCGACCACGCCGGCCCCGCCGTCACATGAAACAGAACGATCCAGCCTTTGCCATGCGGCGCAGCGGTGACGAGCGGCGTGCCATCGGTCAGGCGCGCCCACACATGATCGCCGATGTCGATGCTGGGCTCGGCGAGTATCTGCCGCGAGACCGTGACTTCGCTGGGAATAACCAGTCCACGAAATGGACTGGAATCCGGAAACGGCGCGAGATGCTGCGGGGACGACCACGCCAAAGCGCCGCCGAGATAGCGCCCACCGCTGCGGAGTTTCACTGGAATAAGATCGTCGACATTCTGCGTCATGCGCGCACCGGCAAAACGCACCAGCACACCGCCATCGCTCACGAATTTGTCCACGGCGGTATAATCCGCTCCCGCGATGTGCCCAATGTCGGCCAGCATCAGCACGCTCGGATTGCGCGCCAGCGTTTCGGCGATCGTTCCTTTGCTGGTGTCTGCATAGGGCCCAAGCGCGCGTTCGAGATAGAAGAGATCGGAGAGGAGCGGCTGCTCGTTCTCCATGTTGCTGGCTGAGACAAGGCCGACGGCGCGGCGCTTGGCGTTGGAATCCAGAAGACGCGTCGCGCCGGCGCTGTCTTCATTGTCGATGACGATGCGCTGAGTTTCGTTGCGGACCTCCAGCGGCAGCGCAACGCGCGTCTCTGTTTGCATCTCGCCGTTCTTGAAGGCAAACGGCGCGCTGGCGAGATTTTCTCCGTGATCGCCAAGCGCGGACACATTGCCATGCGCGCCATCGCTGTCGGCGCGGATAATGGTGACGCCGAACCCGTCAGCACGATCGCTTTGCGGCTTCAACGCCAGCGGCAAA
>DASZML010000235.1:0-2116 GCA_035551875.1 Rhizomicrobium sp. | reverse complement strand
ACGCAATCAAATGCGGCACATGGCTAGTAATCGCGAGCACCAGGTCGTGGTGCTTCGCGTCCATGATTTCGACCTGGCTGCCGAGCCGCTCCCAAAACGCCTTCATCTTTGCGACGGCTTGCGCATCGGCACCAGCAGGTGGTGTCAGAATACACCATCGCCCATCAAACAATTCCGGAAAACCTGCCTCTGGCCCAGATTGTTCGGTACCTGCAATCGGATGCGCAGGAACGAGATTCACGCCGGACGGAAGATGCGGCGCCACATCGCGCAACACCGTCTCTTTCACAGACCCAACGTCACTAACAATCGCGCCCGCTTTGAGGTTTCCTCCGATCTCTTTCGCGATTTCGCCGAACGCTCCAACCGGCGCGGCAAGAATAACAAGATCGGCATCGCGCACGGTTTCCTGCGCCGATGTCGAAAACGAATCCGCGAAGCCGACTTTACGCGCGCGTTCGACAATATCTGCGTCCGGCGCGTAACCCCCGATATAACCTGCAACGCCGCCACGGCGCATCGCATGCGCTATCGAAGAACCGATCAGGCCGATACCCATCAGCGAGACTTTTGCAAACAAAGGTTCAGTCTTCGCAGTCATTTCCAGCTCTGAACGAAATCGCGAAGCGCTGACACAGCGGCGCGGTTTGCTTCTTCGGATCCGATAGTCAGACGCAAGCAATCCGGCAGATCGTAAGCTGCGACGGGGCGCACGATGACCCCGTGCTTGGTCAGGAACGCGTCGGCGTCTCTTGCTGTTTGTCCCGACTTCTTTGGAAAATGGATCAGCACGAAGTTTGCTACGCTCTCGTCGACGCGCAGCCCGAGCGCCCGAATGCTGTCGAGCAGCCAACCGCGCCATTTTTCATTGTGCTCGATGGCCGCTTCGACATGCGCCATGTCTTCCAAAGCGGCAGCAGCCGCACGTTGCGCCGGGATCGAAACGTTGAACGGTCCGCGCACGCGATTGAGTGCGTCAGCGACATGCGCCGGACAAAATGCCCAACCAACGCGTAACCCCGCAAGCCCATAGATCTTCGAGAACGTGCGCGTCATTACGACATTCTCGAATTGAGAAACGAGCTCAGTGCCGGTGTCGTAATCGTTGCGTCGGACGTACTC
This sequence comes from Rhizomicrobium sp., assembly GCA_035551875.1. Classification (GTDB taxonomy): domain Bacteria; phylum Pseudomonadota; class Alphaproteobacteria; order Micropepsales; family Micropepsaceae; genus Rhizomicrobium. The sequence continues at coordinate 994 of DASZML010000235.1, read as the reverse complement.
TGCATAGGCAGCATCGATAACGAGCAGAATGTTCTTACGCAGTCCCGCGTGTAGCCGCTTCACTTCTTCACTTGAAAGATAAGTGCCCGTCGGATTGTTCGGATTGGCGAGATAGATCATGCGCGTTTTCGGCGTCACCGCACGCAGCATCGCATCCACATCCACCCGCATATCGGGTTCAGGCACCACGACCGGCGTTGCGCTGTTGGCGAGTGTGGCGATCCGGTAAACCAGAAATGCATGCTGGCTGAAGATCACTTCGTCGCTGGGGTGCAGATAGACATGCGCCAGCATCGACAGAAGTTCGTCCGAACCATTACCGCAAACGATTCGATCCGGACTCAGACCATACGTTTTCGCAATCGCTTCTCGCAGGACGCTCGCGCTGCCTTCAGGGTAGACATCGATACCTTCGGCAATCGCGCGATACGCTTGCATTGCCTTCGGGCTCGCACCCAGCGCGGACTCGTTGGATGACAGTTTGAAGACCCTCGCCGCGCCGGGCGCGTGCGCCTTCCCGCCCACATAAGGCAAGATGTCTAGAACACCGGGTTTCGGTGTGGGCTGCATGGCTCGTCCTCAAAAAGTCCGCCTTACTCACGGCGGGCCGCATAGATAAAGGCGCGATCAAGCTAAAGCAAAACGCCGTTTGCGCTTATCGTTGACAGTGCGGCCCAGCGCGCCCTAGCAAGCACGTCCGGCCCGGCAGGACGAGACGAATTGGCGCAAGCGGCACATCCCGTATTCCTGAAACCCGTCGCTGAAGGCGGTGCGGATCAGGGGCACGCAATCACCTTCGGCGGCGACAAACCGCTGACGCTCGATTGCGGCCGCGTTCTTTCGCCGTTCACCATTGCCTACATGACGTACGGCACGCTGAACGCCGCGCGATCGAATGCCATTCTTGTCTGCCACGCGCTGACGGGCGATCAGTTTGTCGCCAGCGCCAATCCGGTCACTGGCAAGCCAGGTTGGTGGGACAAGCTTGTCGGTC
>DASZML010000234.1:0-6286 GCA_035551875.1 Rhizomicrobium sp. | reverse complement strand
ATCGTTTCAAAGTCATCGATGTGCTGCTGACGAACTTCCATCTGCCGCGTTCTACGCTGTTCATGCTCGTATCGGCCTTTATGGGCACCGAAACGATGAAGCGCGCTTATGCAGAAGCCATTCGAGAGAAGTATCGTTTCTATTCTTATGGGGATGCATGCCTGCTGTTTCGGCCGCGCTAATCGATGATGTGCTCACGGCGGCTATAGCGCGCGGCAAGCGCGGGCAGCAGCGTGAGATTTAAAACCGTTGAACTCGCAAGGCCGCCGAGCACGGTGATCGCGAGCGGTCCACTGATTTCTTGTCCGGGTTCGTGCATCGCAAACGCAAGCGGCAGAAGACCCAAGGCGGTCAATACAGCCGTCATCAGGATCGGTGTCAGCCGTTCATTGGCGCCACGCAAGATCGTCGTCTCATTCCACGGCAACCCATCGTCGTCGACGATCTGCTCGTAATATGAGAGTTGCAGGATCGCATTGCGCGCGCTGATGCCGAAGACGGTGACGAGGCCAACCAACGCGCCCAGCGTCAGCCCCACGCCACTCACCGCAATTGCCAATATGCCGCCGATCAAACTGAAGGGCAGGTTGGTCATCACCAGCCAGGGATGCGCGCGCCAGCGAAAGCCGATGGACAGGATCATCACGATGAACACCAGAACCGCCAGTGAATAGGCGGCGAGTTCAAGGCGTGTCGTCAATTCCGCGGCGGCGGCTCCGGAATAGTCCACAGTCATGTCTGGCGGTATCACATTCGAGTTCTCGATGCGATTGCGCGCCTCGCGAACCGCCGATTGTAGCGAACGGCCGATGACGTTGAACGTCACAGCCACGAAGCGATCGCCGTTCTCATGCTCAATCGTGTACCGGCCGCTGCCCGGAACGATGTGCGCCACACTGGCCAGCGGCACGAGGCCGAACGGTCCGCTGATGGTGAGGTCCTTCAGTTCTTCCGGTTTGTGCCGCCACTGATCCGCTAGCTGGATGACGACGTCTACCGTGCGAGTGCCGGAGTAGGCTTCTCCAACGGTTGTTCCTGCGTAGTCGGTCGCAACCGTATCGAGCACATCTTGCCCTTTGAGGCCGACGGCACTGAGCGCGGCGGGGTCGAGTTGCACGCCAAGAACTGGCGTTCCACTCTGGCGTTTGAACTGAAGATCGACGACGCCTTCTTCTTCTGCGAGAAGTTTTTGAATCTTCGTCGCCGTGGCGTCCAGCGCATCGAGATCGCCGCCGAAGAGCTTGATAGCGACCTGTGATGTCTGTCCGGTCAGGCTTTCACTGATGCGATCGCCGAGAAAGGTCACCACTTCGCTTTGGATGCCGGGATAGCGGGCGAGGATCGCGCGGATTTGGGCTTCGGCAGTTGCCTGATCCACATTCGCATCGGGATTGAGTTCGATCTGGAATTCGCATTGGTGCGGACCCCAGGTTTCATCGGTTCCCTCGGCGCGGCCCACTTGCTGCTCGATGGTGGAGACATAAGGCAGTGCCAGAACTTCGCCGCTGATGCGCTTTCCCAGTGCTAGCATCTCGTCCAGCGACGTACCTGGTATCTTGCTCGTCACCTGGACAACAAGGTGGCCCTCGCGGAATTCCGGCAGGAACGTTCCGCCAAGAAAGGGTACGAGGCACAGCGATGCTATGAAGGCGAGAGCTACCAGCGCGACGGTCGCGTGCAGGAAATGATGGATGAGATCGACGGCGCGGCGCTGAAACCATTTCAACCCACGAATCCAGAACGGATCGACATGTGCATCGCGCGGCGACAGAAAAATCGCGGCAAGCGCTGGCGTGGTGGTGAGCGCCACCAGCAGCGAAGCCAGAACCGCCAGCATGAAAGCGAGTGCCAATGGCCCGATCAATCGGCCCTGAACGCTCGAAGACAGAAGCTCCGGTACGAACACGGCAAGCACGACGATGGTGGCGAAGAATATGGGCCCATGAACCTCTTGGGCTGCTTCACGAATGACTTCGCGCCGCGGCTTTGGCATCGCTTCCTGAGAATTTTCGCGCAAACGTCGCAGGATGTTCTCGATGCCCGCGACAGCGTCGTCCACCAAAACGCCGAGCGAAACCACAAACCCGCTCAGCGTCATGGTGTTCAGCGTGTAGCCAAAACGCGACAGAACGGCGATGGCAACCAGAAGCGAGAGCGGAACGGAGATGAACGCGATCAGCGAGGAGCGCCAGTCGCGCAGGAAAATATAAAGCCCGATCAGGATAAGCGCCGCGCCAATGGCGAGCGAGCTTTCCAATCCACTCAAAGCGCGCTCGATGAAGTTGGCCGGCTGATGCAGCGCTGGATAGAGCGCGATGCCTTGCGCTTCAAGGCTGTCCTGCAAGCTCAACAGCACGTTCTCAATTTCGCGCGTGGTGGTGAGCGTGTTCGCGCCATATTGGCTCGACACCGTCATCAGCACGCCAGGGCGGCCCTGTATGAGCGCATCGCCGACGCGCTGTGCCGGTCCTTGCGTGATCGTCGCCACATCGCGCAAACGGATTGGTGTGTTGCCACGCACACCCAAGATACCGTCGCCGATCACACTCGAGTCAGGCGACGGCGTCGGCGTTTGGATCAAAACGCGTTGGCCGGAAAGATCGATGAATCCCGCGCCGCGCAACGCCAATGCGCCGGGCGCGGCTTTGACGATGTCCGAAATCGCGAAGTTGTACGCTGTCAGCTTGTCTGGATCGGGTTGAATCTGGATTTGCCGGACCGCGCCGCCGAACACGTTCACCAATGCGACGCCGGGGAGCGCAATCAGCTTTGGCTGAATCACATAGTCCGCCATGTCGCGCAGCGCATACGCGTCCACCTTGTCGGAGACGAGGCCGATCTTGAGAAGATCGCGCGTACTCGACGTCAGCGGCGAAAGTTCAGAAGGGCCTGTGCCCGTCGGAAGGTCGAGCGCTGCATTGGCAAGACGCTCGGAAATATCCTGGCGCGAATTGTAGAGGTCCGCGCCGTTCTCGAAATTGACCGTGATGACCGACAGCCCCGGAATGGATTGCGAGCGCAAGGTGGCTATGCCCTCGCCACCATTGATCGCTTTCTCCAGCGGATGCGTGACGAGTTGCTCGACTTGCTCGGCGGTGAACCCGGGAGCCGCGGTGTGGATCGTGACTTGCGACGGAACGAAATCCGGAAACACATCGAGCGGCGTGCTCCACGCGCCCCAAATCGCGAAACCCAGCGCGATCAAGCTCAGCATCGCCGCCGCCGTCCGGCGCGTCACGGAATGATTGATGAGCCATTCCATCTGGCTCTAGTCCTGGCCCGGCGTCGCTGCGCCCAGTTCATGCGCCAAGAGAAGACCGGCGCCTTTCACCACAACCGGCTGGTTCGCCGCGATGCCTTTGGCAACAAAGTAGCCGTCGGGAAGCTGATCGCTCAGATCGATCGCGACGCGCCGATATGTGTGTGGCGCGATTTCGACGTAACACCACGATTTATCTTCGTTCAACACCACGGCGTCAGACGATATTGCCACACCCGAAACTGCCGCACCCGTCGGCGCATAAACAAGAACGTGCTCGCCTTGCGCGAGCGGCGTACCTTCCGCGAGTGCAAAGAAGCTGCGGCCCGGGATCGTGGGGTCTTCCGGGCCATCCCAAATTTCGTTCGCCGTCCAGTTCGGATCGCCCGGTTGCGCATTGAGGCGAGAGATTGCGAATGAGGGCGGCAATCCTTTGAAATTCACATCGAGTGCAAATGTCGCCTGCACGAGGACATAACGTCCTGACGTGATATCCGCGATGATGGGACTGTTGCGGTCGACGGAACGCCACGGCGCATGCTCGCCGAATGTCGCGATTTCTTTCCGATTGGCAAGGTCGAGTGCCGCACGATCCGACGCCGCTTGGTGCTTTGCAGCATCCAGCGCCAGCAGCGATATCGCATGACCGCCGATGTTGGTGTCATACAGCCTCTGCATGCGATCGGCATTTGCCTGACTGTCATTCAGTGCTGCTTGCGCCGTTGCGATATCGGAATCCGTCTGGCCGATGGTGCTAAGGCTGATAATGACGCCGTAGCCATGCACGCGTGGGACGAACTGCTGTGGCCGCGCAGGTTTTGTCGTCAGGCCAAGCCGCGTTTCGTCGCCTGTTGCCAACACAACGATGCGTTTGGCATTGACGTGTAGCGCGTGTGATGGTTGCGCTTCATCCGAGCGTCCGCAACTGGCGAGGAACACCACAAGCGCGGTTGCGATGGCGTGCTGGTATTTCATGAAAAAGTCTGCTGGGCCCCGAACAAATTAGTATCGTGCCAAAATGGTTAATAGCGAGGTAGTTTTGCTGCGAAGTTAAGGAATATCGGTGCCGGATGGCCTAAATCGCTATTCCTAACGAAAAGGCGGCCTGCTATGGCGGCGGCGATGAACAATTTGCAATTTGAGCTTCACGCCCGCGATGGCAAGGCCCGGACGGGCGTCCTCAAAACGCCGCGCGGCGAAATCCGTACCCCGGCTTTCATGCCGGTCGGAACGGCCGGATCCGTGAAGGCGATGATGCCTGAGAGCGTGCGCGAAACCGGCGCTGACATCATACTCGGCAACACATATCACTTGATGCTGCGCCCTGGTGCGGAGCGCGTCGCGCACCTTGGTGGCCTGCACAAATTTATGGACTGGCAGCGGCCCATCCTGACCGACTCTGGCGGCTTTCAGGTGATGTCGCTATCGAGTTTGCGAAAGATCACCGAAGAGGGCGTTCGTTTTCAATCGCATATCGATGGCCACGAAGAATTCCTCACGCCCGAACGCGCGATGGAGATTCAGCGCCTGCTCGGTTCCGATATTCAAATGGTTCTCGACGAATGCCCCGCCTATCCGGCGACGGAAGTGCAGATCGAAAAATCGCTGGCAATGTCGATGCGTTGGGCGAAGCGTTCGAAAGCCGCGTTCGGCGAACAACCGGGCCGCGCATGTTTCGGCATCGTGCAGGGTGGTGTCTATCCGCATCTGCGCCAGCGCTCGGCGGCGGAGCTGATCGAAATCGGCTTTGAGGGTTATGCGGTGGGTGGATTGGCGGTCGGCGAAAGTCAGACGGCGATGTTCGACACGTTAGATGTCACTGTGCCACCTCTGCCGGTGGATCGGCCGCGCTACCTGATGGGCGTCGGCAAGCCGGACGATCTCGTGGGGGCTGTGCTGCGCGGTATCGATATGTTCGATTGCGTGATCCCCACGCGCTCGGGGCGCAACGGCCAGGCGTTCACATGGAACGGCACGCTGAATTTACGCAACGCCAAACATGCAGATGATTCTGCGCCGCTCGATCCGGATTGCCAATGTCCCGCATGCCGCAACTATAGCCGTGCCTATCTGCACCATGTCGTAAAAGCCGGCGAGATCATCGCGTCGATGCTGCTCACCTGGCACAACCTCACTTTTTATCAGGACGTCATGGCCGGGATGCGCGCGGCGATTGCAGAACAACGTGCGAGTGCGTTTGCGCAAGAAATTTCTGCCGCTTACGCTCGCTCTTGAATGACTCGCGTTGCTTCGGGGCAGCTATTGGAAACAACGCCATCGCGGCCTTACGAAGCGCTGTGGCAAGGCATTTGGGAGATCGAGAAAGACCTCGATCTTTTTCGGCGGAAAATTGGATCGGTTTATTATTGGCCGCTGTTTCGTGGTCCGGTGGCGCAACACCTCGCAGAAGCGTTAGGGCTGCATGAGCTGCCGGGTAAATCTGTCGCGCGCTGGCGGATGCAACGCGGAATGGCTGCATTGCCGCAATCGGTCACTCACTTTCCGCGCTTCGAACAAGCTGACTCCGTTCTCGTGCCATTCGCGCGCAAGCCAGCGCCTGGTCGGATTGATGCACATTCCGCGCGCCTACTCTTGGAGTCCGAATTTGGTCAGTTTTTGATTTTAGACAACGGCAGTACAGCGATCTCAGATCCTTCTGTTGTATCTCCGAGAGTTCACAATTGGGATGTGGAGCGGCTTCGTGCTCGTATACTGGCGGCTCTCACCTTCCGGCGCTTTCTCTCAGAAGCCCGGAGAGAAGCGGCAGCTGTTTCGGCAACCATTCGTAAGCGTTTTCGGCGGGATTGCCGGTTATCGCCCGTCGCTATGGCATATCGCTGCGCGGCTTTCGAATACGGGTCAGCGGCGTCGCGCGAGGTGCTCGCGCAGACGGCCGCGAGACGTATTTTCATTGTCGGCCGTAGTTCAGCGCCGGAACTGCTTGCGGCGGCAACCGAACTTGGTATTCCGTCGATAGAGTTGCAACACGGCGTGATCGCGAAGTTCAATCCGCACTATCATTATCCG
>DASZML010000233.1:0-2713 GCA_035551875.1 Rhizomicrobium sp. | reverse complement strand
ATTCCGCGATTTCGATTTCATGTCGCCTTGGGAAGGCGCGCCGCACATTCTTCCCGGCGACGAGAAGGCTGCGATGGCTCCGAACGCAACGTCCGGCGATCCGGGGAAGAAGCCATGAGCGCCCCGCTGCACAAAGATACTGGCGCCGAAGAGAACCAGACCACAATCAACTTCGGTCCGCAGCATCCCGCCGCGCACGGCGTGTTGCGTCTGGTGCTGGACCTGGACGGCGAGATCGTCACGCGCATCGATCCGCATATCGGGCTGCTTCATCGTGGCACCGAGAAATTGATCGAGCACAAAACCTATCTGCAGGCGATCGGCTATTTCGACCGGCTCGACTATGTCGCGCCGATGAATCAGGAGCATGCATTCTGTCTGGCGATCGAGCGGCTGATCGGCATGCCAGTGCCGCCGCGCGGGCAGTACATTCGCGTGCTTTATTGCGAGATCGGGCGCATCCTAAATCATCTGCTGCAAGTCACCACGCAGGCGTTGGACTGCGGCGCACTCACCCCGCCGCTATGGGGCTTCGAAGAGCGCGAGAAGTTGATGGTGTTCTATGAGCGAGCCTCCGGGGCTCGCATGCATGCCAAATATTTCCGGCCCGGCGGCGTGCATGAAGATCTGCCGCCCGAATTGCTGACCGATATCTACGAGTGGACCAACCACTTTCCCAAAGTGCTGGACGATATCGAAGGTCTTCTCACTGAGAACCGCATCTTCAAGCAGCGCAATGTAGACATTGGTGTCATTAGCCGCGCGGATGCGGAAAGCTGGGGCATGTCCGGCGTGATGTTGCGTTCGACCGGTATCGCATGGGATCTGCGCCGCGCTCAGCCTTACGAATGCTACAACGATCTCGACTTCCAAATTCCTGTCGGCAAGAACGGCGACAATTACGACCGCTATCTCATGCGCGTCCAGGAGATGCGCCAGGCGACGAAAATCATGCGGCAATGCATCGAGAAAATGCCGTCAGGCCCGAGCGTCTCTCCCGACCACAAGGTCGTGCCGCCGCGCCGTGGTGAGATGAAGATGTCGATGGAAGCGCTCATCCATCACTTCAAGCTCTACACCGAAGGCTTCCACGTTCCGGCCGGCGAGATATACGCCGCGGTCGAAGCGCCCAAGGGCGAGTTCGGCGTCTATCTCGTGGCGGACGGAACCAACAAGCCCTATCGCTGCAAAATCCGGCCGCCCTCTTACGCGCATTTGCAGGCGATGAACTTCATGTGCAAAGGCCACATGATAGCGGATGTTTCCGCCGTACTCGGTTCTCTCGACGTCGTGTTTGGGGAGATCGATCGATGAGCGTTCGCCGTCTCGCCGAGCAGCAACCAGCCAACTTCGCGTTCAGCGCACAGAGCAAAGCACAGGTCGATGTGTGGATCGCGAAATTCCCGCCGGGCCGTCAAGCGTCCGCGGTGATCGCAGCGCTGTGGATCGGGCAGGAGCAGGAAGGCTGGGTGACGAAGCCCATGATCGAGGAAGTCGCGCGCATTCTCTCGATGGCGTACATCCGCGTACTGGAAGTCGCGACCTTCTACACGATGTTCAATCTGGCCCCGGTCGGCCGGTTCCATTTGCAGGTCTGCACGACGCCACCGTGCTCGTTGCGCGGTTCGGACGATGTGGTCGCCGTCTGCAGACGCTTGATAGGCCCGTCGCAAATGACGCCGTCGGCGGATGGTAAGTTGTCGTGGACGGAAGTGGAATGTCTTGGCGCATGCACCAACGCGCCAATGTTCCAGGTCTATAAAGATTTCTACGAAGACCTCACGACAGAGACGACCGAGAAACTTATCGAAGCGTTCAAGCGCGGCGAAACGCCGAAGCCGGGTCCGCAGATGGGCGGCCGTATCGGTTCAGAACCGATTGGTGGCAAGACTACGCTCACCGATCCATCGCTCTATAGCGGCAAGCGTTCGCTATGGGCCAATCAGAATGGCGGCGGCGGCGATGCGCCTGACGCCGAGGCAAAGAAACCGACGCAGGCAGCTTCCGATCGCGAAGCGCCAGCGCAAAAACCTCCGGGAGCGGCCACATAATGCTCGCCGATAGGGATCGCATCTTCACGAATATCTACGGGCTCGAAGACAAGAGCCTGAAGGGCGTTCGCGCGCGCGGACTTTGGGACGACACCAAAAAAATCCTCGATATGACGCCCGAGGAAATTTGCGAGGTGGTGAAGAAGTCCGGCCTTCGCGGGCGCGGCGGCGCAGGATTCGCGACAGGCCTCAAATGGACCTTCATGCCAAAAGAGGTGAAGGAGCGTCCGCATTATCTCGTCGTCAACGCGGACGAGTCCGAACCGGGCACCTGCAAAGACCGCGAGATCATGCGCAACGATCCGCATCATCTCATCGAAGGATGCATGATCGCGTGCCGCGCGATGCGCTCGCACACGGCGTACATATATGTGCGCGGTGAGTTCATTCGCGAGCGCGAGGCGCTGCAGGCAGCGATCGACGAGTGTTATGCTGAGAAATTGATTGGCAAGAACAATGTCAACGGCTGGGATTTTGACTGTTACGTCCACCACGGTGCTGGCGCGTATATCTGCGGGGAAGAAACCGCGCTGCTCGAAAGCTTCGAAGGCAAGAAGGGCTTGCCGCGTTTGAAGCCGCCATTCCCCGCCAACATGGGCATCTATGGCTGCCCGACGACGGTGAATAATGTCGAAAGCATCGCCGTTGTGCCGACGATCATG
>DASZML010000232.1:0-3756 GCA_035551875.1 Rhizomicrobium sp. | reverse complement strand
GCCCTGCGTTTCCACCTTGCAGCTTGATGTTCTGATCGCTATTGCGCGGGAGAAAAAAGTTTCCCTGTTTGCGAGCTGGCATTCCAGGTTTGCACCGGCCGTAGCAAGCGCGAAACAACGGCTGACCAATCAAACGGTTCGCAACGTTCGCATCAGATGGAAGGAAGATGTCCGCCGATGGCACCCGGGTCAGACTTGGATATGGCAAGCGGGCGGTTTCGGTGTGTTCGATCCAGGCATCAACGCGTTATCGATCCTCACGGAGATTCTCGCTGAAGACGTGTTTGTCGAACGCGCGGTGTTGTTTTTTCCGGCAAACTGCGATGCGCCTATCGCAGCAGACCTCACGCTGCGAACATCGTCGGGTGCATTGATGTCAGCCGAATTCGATTTCCGGCAGACCGGCGATCAGACATGGGACATTGAAGTGGAGACAGACTCCGAAACGCTTCTGCTCTCGCAAGGCGGCGCTCGGCTGAGTATCGATGGTAAGGCACAAGACGCCAGAACTGGCGATACCCATGCCGAATACGCACCACTTTATCGACATTTCGCGAAGTTAATAGAAACGCAGAGCATCGACGCCGACGCGCGCCCATTCCGTCTTGTCGCTGATGCCTTCATGCTTGGCCAGCGCATCGCGGTCGAAGAATTCCACGAATGACCGAGATCACTCGCCGCAAGTTGCTGCAGGCCAGCGCGCTATCTACGGCAGCATCGGTGGTAGACGGCGCGGCCGCCGCCAACACTTCGCTCGCCATTCCAAAGCCGTCGATGACGGAGACCGTTCGTGAGCGCCTGCTGCTCGACTTCGGATGGAAATTCCATCTGGGACACGCCGACGATCCCGCTCGCGACTTCGGATTTGGCAGGGATCAGCAAACATTTGCAAAGGCTGGCAGGAATGTCGCCGACGCGGCGATGCTCGATTTCGATGACCATGCGTGGGAAACTCTCGACCTGCCGCACGATTGGGTGGTCGCGCTGCCATTCGTGCCGAGCGCGAATCCCCCGGCGTCGCCCACCGACGATCCTCGAGCGGCGCACGGATTTAAGCCGCTGGGGCGCGCTTATCCCGAGACCAGCATTGGGTGGTACCGGCGGCGCGTTGCAATTCCTGCGTCTGATCTCGGCCGCAAGCTTACGCTGGAATTCGATGGCGTATTTCGCGACGCCGTGGTGATGCTCAACGGGTACATCATTGCGCGCAACGAAGGCGGGTACGTTCCGTTCGCCGCCGACATCAGCGATTTTCTCAACTACGGCGGTGAAAACGTCCTCGCCGTGCGTGTGGACGCGACGCTGGGCGAAGGCTGGTTCTACGAAGGCGCCGGCATCTATCGCCATGTCTGGCTGGTAAAATCCGATCCGCTGCATATTCCGCGATGGAGTGTGTGCACACGCAGTCGAGTTGTTCGCGACACTGCGGACATCACTATTCTCACCGATGTCGCAAACTACAGCAATATTCCGAAAACCTGCATTCTTCGATGGACGGTTTTTGACGTTCAGGACCGGGCAATCGCAAGTGTCTATTCGTCGCAAATCGCATTGGCACAGGGCGAAGTGCGATCGCTGTCGCAGTCGATCTATCTGACGTCGCCTTGGCTGTGGTCGTTAGAACGTCCCTATCTCTACCAGTTAAAGGTAGACGTCATCGCGAATAACCGCGTGAGCGACGATGCCGTAGTTCCATTCGGTATCCGAAGTATCCATTTCGATTCCGAGAAGGGTTTGTTCCTTAACGGCAAAAACGTGAAGCTAAAAGGCACCTGCAATCACCAAGACCATGCCGGCGTGGGGAGTGCCCTGCCCGATCGGCTTCAAGAATTCCGCATCGAGAAGCTCAAAGCGATGGGTTCCAATGCTTATCGCTGCGCGCACAATCCACCTGCGCCAGAATTACTCGACGCCTGCGACCGTCTGGGCATGCTGGTGATAGATGAGACGCGCCGCATGTCCTCTGACGCGCAGAGCATGGATGCGCTGTCGCGCATGGTTCTGCGGGACCGCAATCATCCCTCGATTATGCTCTGGTCCATCGGCAATGAGGAACAGTCACAGCAGGGGTCGTCACGCGGCGCGCGCATTGCAGCGGACATGAAGAAGCGCGTGCAAACGCTCGATCCGACAAGACCAATAACGGCGGCGGTAGACGATTCGAAAACGTGGGGCATCGGCATCACGCCGGTGCTGGACGTCTTGGGTTGCAACTACCGGACAGATCAGATCCCTGCGTTCCACTCCCGTATGCCGCAAAAGCCGGTGATCGGCACGGAAACCGGAAGTACGGTTTCGACACGCGGTGTTTATGTGCGCGATCCGAGCAGCGGCTATGAAGTCGCTTACGATACGGAGTTTCCATGGTGGGCTTCGACGGCTGAAAGCTGGTGGAAGGTCGTTGCGCCAGCTCCGTACATCGCAGGCGGATTTGTGTGGACGGGCTTCGACTATCGCGGCGAGCCGACGCCACAGAATCGCTGGCCGAATGTGAGCTCCCAGTTCGGCATCATGGATATGTGCGGATTTCCGAAGGATAATTACTTCTATTATCGTGCTTGGTGGCAGGACGAGGCGGTGCTGCATCTCTTCCCACACTGGAACTGGAGCGGAGGACAAACAGTCAACGTCTGGTGTCACACTAATCTCGACCAGATCGAGCTTTTTGTGAATGGCCGAGAAATTGGCGCGCGCGATGTGGCGCGTTTCAGCCATCTCGAATGGAATGTGCCTTTTGAGCCGGGCATTCTGGAAGCGCGCGGTTATCGCGCTGGCGTGATGGTTCTCTCTGAGAAGCGGGAAACGACGGGTGAACCTGCACAAATTCAGTTGAGCGCGGATCGTACGAGCATCGACGCGGATGGCGAGGATGTTGCGGTCATCACGGTTCAAATTGCGGACGCGCAGGGCCGTGCGCATCCAACCGCGGGAAATCTCGTTTTCTTCGCACTTTCCGGGCCCGGACGCATTATCGGCGTCGCCAATGGCGATCCGCGCAGCCATGAGCCGGACACCGCGTTGCGACGCGCGGCATTCAATGGCCTTTGCATGGTGTTGGTGCAGGCGACGAAAACTGCCGGCGACATCACTCTGCGCGCCACCGCACCCGGCCTTGCGCCCGCGACGCTGACATGGACCGCGGCGCCAGCGAGACCTCGCCCGTTCGTTGCCTGACTATTTCGTTGGCATCGCCAGCGTATCGTCGAACCTCACTGCGCCGTCGGAAACGACGCGCGCTGCAAACCCATCGACAACATCGCTGCCCGCGATCAGCCGAGCGTGAAGATTGATATTGTCGAACACCTGATAGCGGATGTTCTGCCCCGGCATGAGCGCAGTCGTATAAGTGAGCGGCTTGCCGTCGTCGGGTAGACGGATGGCGAAATCCTTCGTGCCCAGGAAATCACCCCACAGATAGAACGGCTGTCCCGGCAGCGGCGTCATCCCCCGAAACGCAAACGTCACCGGGACCGGCCACATATAAGTGTGACTCATAAAGCCGATACCTGGCATCACATTGCCGTCAAAATCGAAAAGCGTGGCGTTTTCCCAGCCCGATCCCTGTCCCCACCTTGTGCTGCATTTCGTCGAGATCCAGTCCGGCGCCCAATAGACGACGCCCATGCCACCGTTCGCTATCACAGCTTGCGTGAGATTGATCAGGTACTGCGCCTGTCCGTCCGGCGTTGCGCTATATTGTGGCAGTTCGGAATCGGCTCCCAGCTGATTAGGCGAACTATCCGCGTAGCGCAGCGT
>DASZML010000231.1:0-6119 GCA_035551875.1 Rhizomicrobium sp. | reverse complement strand
GAAGACCGCGCAAAGCTATCTCGCGCACGGCGGCTATACTTGGAACAGCGGGATGTTTGTGTTTCGCGCCGACATATTGCTCGCTGAGCTTGGGCAGTATTGTCCCGATATAGTCGAAGCAGCGCGTCAGACACTCGCGAGTTCTGTGCGCGAACAAGAGTTCATTCGTCTTGACGCAACACAATTCAAGACGGCGCGCAATATCTCGATCGACTATGCGCTCATGGAGAAGACTGCCAAAGGCGCGGTGCTGCCGTGCGACATTGGTTGGAGCGATGTCGGCTCGTTCTCTGCGCTGTGGTCACTAGACACTAAGAATGCCGAGCAAAACGTGTTCCACGGCGACGTTTATGCGCGGGAGACAACCGGCTCCTACGTACATAGCAAAAACATGTTGACCACATTGGTTGGCGTCAAGGACCTTGTGGTGATCACCACCGAAGATGCGGTTCTGGTCGCCAACAAGGATCACGCCCAAGACGTCAAAGATCTTGTAGATGGATTGAAAGCCGTGAAACGCAGCGAACCGTTCGATCACGCCGTCGTTCAACGCCCGTGGGGCACATATCAGACGATCGATATGGGCGAGGGCTATCAGGTCAAGCGTATCGTCGTGAATCCCGGCGGCAAGCTATCGCTGCAGATGCACCACAAGCGCGCCGAGCATTGGACGGTGGCGCAAGGCACTGCACGCGTCACGTGCGATGACAAAGTGTTCGACTTAAACACGAACCAGTCGACGTTCATTCCGCTGGGATCGAAACATCGTCTCGAGAACACCAGCACGGTGCCACTGTTTTTGATCGAAGTGCAGTGCGGTTCATACCTTGGCGAAGACGACATCGTCCGGTTCGACGATGTCTATGGCCGCGTGCCTACAAAGTCGTAAGGCGACGATTAGAGTTTAACCTCACCCAGCATTTTGCGCAGTGCTGGCGCGATATCTGGCCGCGAAAGGCCAACTGCGATGTTGGCCTGCAAGAAGCCGACTTTGTCGCCGCAATCGTACCAATCGCATTTCGCTTCCACCGCATGGAATGGATGGCGGCCGATGAGCTTCTGCATCGAGTCGGTGAGTTGAATCTCGCCGCCGGTGCCTTTCTCCTGGCGATCAAGCTCGGAGAAAATTTCAGCGGGAAGAATATAGCGGCCAACGATACGCAGAAGCGAGGGCGCTTTCTCCGCCTTCGGCTTCTCGACCATACCTTTGACTTCAAGCACGTTGCCATCAGCTTTGCCCGGCGCAATCACACCGTAGCGATGAATTTCCGATTGCGGGCGTTTCTCCGCCGCGATGATCGCACCACCACCGACATCGTTGTACGCCTTCATCATCTGCTTGAGCGCGCCAGGTTTGCCGACGCACAGATCGTCCGGCAACAACACGGCGAACGGCTCATCGCCAATAAAATGGCGCGCGCACCAAACCGCGTGCCCGAGGCCCAGCGGCTTTTGCTGGCGAGTGAAGCTCACCGAGCCGGATTGCGGAAGGCTTTCGAGGAGCGAATCCAATTCTTTTGTCTTCTCGCGCTCTTTCAGAAGAGCTTCGAGTTCGTAAGCATGATCGAAATGGTCTTCGATGACGTTCTTGCCGCGGCCGGTGACGAACACAAACTGCTCGATGCCCGCTTCACGCGCTTCTTCTACGGCGTATTGCACGACCGGTTTGTCCACCACCGGAAGCATTTCTTTCGGCACCGCTTTGGTGGCGGGAAGAAACCGCGTGCCCATACCGGCGACGGGTAAAACGGCTTTGCGAACGGGGCGGGGCTTGGCCATCGATGCGGCTTCTTGGGCGTGGAATTGCGCGGGTTTCATGGCATAACGCCCCCGCCGCCGTCCACAACGGACAACGGGCCTAGAGGGTTGCATGCGTATATTTTTGACCGGTGCTGCGGGGTTCATCGGCTTCCACACGGCCAAGGCGTTGTTGGCGCGTGGGCACAGCGTTGCTGCGATCGATGAGGTAAATGCCTACTACGATCCCGCTTTGAAGCACGCACGGTTGGATCAACTTACGGCGCTGAACGGATTCCGATTCGCGAAAGGCGACATCGCGGACGCAGAGACGCTTGCTGCAGCAGCTGACAATCATAAATATGATGTCATACTGCATCTCGCTGCGCAGGCCGGAGTGCGTCACGCGCTGGAAGATCCGGCGGCATATACGCGCTCCAATTTGGTCGGCCAACAGAATATTCTTGAATTCGCGCGAAAGACCGTGGGGCTAGGTCAGCTCATCTATGCGTCGTCCAGTTCTGTCTATGGAAACGACACGAAAGCACCGTTCTCGGAGACGGCGCGCGCCGACAAACCGGTTTCTTATTATGGCGCGACGAAACGTGCCGGCGAGCTGCTCTCGCACTCTTACGCCGAGCTATACGGACTGAAACAGACCGGATTGCGTTTTTTCACAGTCTACGGTCCGTGGGGACGTCCTGATATGGCGTACTGGTCCTTCACCGATGCGATCCTGAAAGGTAAGCCGATTCCGGTATTCGGTGGTGGAAAGCTGCGGCGCGATTTCACCTATATCGACGACATCGTGGCGGCCTTGGTGCGCATCGTGGAAACACCATTCGCGGGCGAGGCCGCGGCCGCGCCGCACCGCATATACAATTTGGGCAATAGCCATCCGGAAGAGGTCTCGACGCTCATCAAAGCCATCGAGGCTGCGACCGACAAAAAGGCCATCGTCGAGCACACGGACGGTCCGCCCGGCGATGTGCGCGAAACTTATGCCGATATCACGCGCGCCAGCCGCGATTTCGGATTTGTCCCCAGAATTTCGCTGTCCGAAGGCATTCCGCGCTTTGTGGAGTGGTTCCGCTCCTATCATCGTATAGGAAGCTAGCAGGCTTTCTGTCGGGGATTCGGTGGCTTTTGGGGCATCCATGCGGGTGTTGGCGGTGGCGCTTCTTGTCGCCCTACCTTCGGCTGTTCGAGCCGACGATCCGGATAGCGCAGCACCAGCCAAAACAGCGCCGCGGACGCAGACGAATTTGTCGGCGATCGCCGAAGCGTTGCGCCAGGGCGATGCGCAATCGGCCATCGATCTTGCCAGCATCGCGCTGGACACGGCAGATCTTCCGATCATGGAACGGGCCGACATCCTCATGGATCGTGGCCTTGCGCGCGAGCAGCTCGGCGATCACGGATCGGCAAACGCAGACTTTACGGCCGCCATCGCGTTGACTGTTCTAAGGCCCGACGAACTTGCGCGCGCGTTGTTTGATCGCGGTGTGACGTTCGACGAGTTGGGCAAAACGAAAGAAGCGATCAAGAATTATTCGGCAGCACTGGGCGTCGATCCCAAGTTTGCGCCGGCCCTCAACAACCGCGCCAACGCTTATCGCCGCTCGCACAGGCTGCTGGAAGCGCGCAAAGATTATCAGCAGGCGCTGGTCATCGGGGATAGCCAGCCGGAATACCCGCTGTACGGGCTCGGCAAGATCGCGGAAGTACAAGGTGATACCGTCAGGGCACGCGAATATTATCAGAAGGCGCTTGCAGCCGACGCGTTGTATGTGCCCGCGTCGCAACGTCTTGCGGCGCTCGAAAACGACGTGAAGCGCGTCGACTTCATGACGCCGCAGCCGGAGGTTGCGATGAACAATCCGCCGCCGCCAGCCAATCGCGAATTGGCGTCCGCGCAGGCGGCGCTGCCATTGCGAGCGTCGATCATCGGAAGCGATCCGCCGGAACCTCGCCATCGCGAAGTTCACCGCACGCGCATGGCGTCTGTAACACAGCCCCCGCCGGTCCCAACCACGCTGCCGGACGCAGCGTCGCCCACGACGGATGCGGCGCCGTCGAATCCCCCGCCGAACGGTGGCGGCGCCGTTCAGCTTGGCGCGTGGCGCGAACAAGCGGATGCCGCCATGAGTTGGAGCCGCTTCATGGATCGCGCGGGCGGATTGCTCGACGGGATCATGCCGCACATCGTCTCAGCCGATGTGCCGGGCAAAGGGCATTACTATCGCCTGCGCACCGATCCCGTGCCCGACCCCGCAGGATTTTGCGAGCAATTGAAGGCCAAAGGTCTTGCCTGCATCGTCGCTCGAGGCTGACGTTCCGGCACCGTTGTCAGCCTGAAACAAAGCTGGTTTTCTCGTTCCCAATCCAAAAATCAGGTGGGCGGATATGACCGGCATCACATCCTATGGCGCATATATTCCGCGGCTCCGGTTGCAGCGCAAAGCCGCCGCGCAAGCGAACGCCTGGTTCGCGCCAAACCTGATGGGATCGGCCAAAGGCGAACGCGCCATGGCGAACTTCGACGAGGACGCGGTGACGATGGCGGTGGAAGCCGCTCGCGATTGCATTCCCGCCAACGATCCTATCAAGGACCGAGCGTTCGTCGACGCGATCTATTTTGCCTCGACCACCATGCCTTTCTCGGACCGCCAGAACGCCGGCATCGTGGCACAAGCTTTGAACCTGCAGCAGACGATTTCATCCGTCGATATCACGTCCTCGCAGCGCGCTGGTACATCTGCGTTAATCGCGGCGCTGGATGGGGTGAAAGCTGGGCGCATCAAAGCCGCGCTGATCGTAGGCGGCGAGAAGCGCAAGGCGCGCGCTGCATCTCCAGCCGAACTTGCCTATGGCGATGCTGCCGCCGCCTTCACAATCGGCAACGACAATGTGATCGCGAATTTTCTAGGCTCGCATTCGGTGACGCTGGACTTCGTCGACCATTTCCGCGGAGCTGACGAAGACTACGATTACGGCTGGGAAGAACGCTGGATACGCGATGAGGGCTATTCGAAGATTGTTCCGGCTGCGATCAAGGCGCTGCTCGAAAAAACTGGCGTGAAAGGTGCGGACATCGCGCACCTCATCCTGCCATGTCCGTTCGCGAAGCTCGATCAGACGCTGGCGAAGGCGTCCGGTATCGATCCGGCCAAAGCGCGCGACAATCTTGCGAGCAATGTCGGCGACGCGGGTTCGGCCCACGCGCTGTTGATGCTGGCGCATGTATTGGAAACGGCAAAGCCTGGCGAGAAAATCCTGATCGCGCAATTTGGTCAGGGCTGCGACGTGCTGTTGTTCGAAGCGACGACTGAAATCGCGAACATCAAACGCAATGGCGTGTCCGGTTCGCTCGCGCGGCGTAAGGAGGAAACCAACTACGGCAAGTTCCTGGGCTTTAATGGGTTGATCGAACTGGAAAAAGGCATGCGCGCGGAAGTGGACAAGCGCACGGCGCTGACCACGCTCTACCGCAAGAGCGATATGCTGACCGGTCTTGTCGGCGGCAAGTGCCGCGTCTGCGGCACGGCGCAATATCCGCGCTCACGCATCTGCGTCAATCCGAATTGCAAGGCGGTCGACAGCCAGGACCCGTACAGCTTCGCCGATCAACCCGGCACGATCCTTTCGTGGTCGGCGGACTTTCTCACCTATTCGCTATCGCCGCCGAGCCACTACGGCATGATCACGTTTGCGGATGGCGGGCGCTTCATGGCGGACATTACCGATGTGGAGCAGGGCCAGATCGATTCCGGCAGCAAAGTGAAGATGGTGTTTCGCGTGAAAGATCGCGACCAGAAGCGCGGCTTCATTCGCTACTTCTGGAAAGCTGCGCCAGTTTAGCGGATGCGCTACGACGCGATTGTCGTCGGGCTTGGTGCAGCAGGTTCAGCCGCGCTCTATCAGCTCGCCAAACGCGGTGCCAAGGTCCTGGGCATCGACCGCTTAGCGCCACCGCACGATCTCGGATCAAGCCACGGCACCACCCGCATCACGCGTCTCGCGATCGGCGAGGGCGCCCATTACACGCCGCTTGTTATGCGCAGCCATGAAATCTGGCGCGAGATCGAGCGCGAAACCGGACGTTCGTTACTCACACAAAATGGTGGTTTGGTAATTTCGAGTGCGGTGACTCGCGCGAAAACGCATGTCAGCGGTTTCTTCGACAATACCGTTGCAGCAGCGCGTCAGTTCGGAATCGAGCATGAACTGCTCGATGCCGCTCAAATTCGAAATCGCTTTCCGCAGTTTCGCGTGCATGACGACGAGACGGCCTATTTCGAACCCGAAGCCGGCTTCGTGCGGCCGGAGGAATGTATCGCGGCAGAGCTTGAGTTGGCGAAGAAGCATGGCGCCGAAATTCT
>DASZML010000230.1:0-7214 GCA_035551875.1 Rhizomicrobium sp. | reverse complement strand
CTTGCGGCATAGAGCCAGAAACTCCTTGGCAGCGTGGCTGTTGCTACGCCTTCTTCCGGCGGCTTCACATGCCCGGCGAAGGGCCAGCGCAGCGCAACCGTTCCAACGCTGAGCAAGGTCAAAATCGCAGGAACGGCCAACCATAGAAATGCGGTGCGGTAGTCGCCGTGCCGCGCGAGCACCAGTGCGATGATCAGCGGTCCCATCAGCGCGCCGGTTTGATCGAGCGCTTCCTGCAATCCAAACGCCCAGCCTTGGCCAATATGCTCGCCCGCGCGCGACATCATGAAGTTCGCTGTAGGATTGCGAATCGCTTTGCCGGTGCGCTCCAAAACGATGATGAACGCCGCGATCATCCAGTTGCCGGAAAGGCCGAGCAGCGGAATCACCGCCATCTGCAACACGTATCCGGCGAGTGTGATCGGCCAGTAAGCCGCGGTGCGTTGCGCGATGCGCCCGGAAACCAAGCGCAAGAGATAGCCAAACAATTCGCCCGCGCCCGCAATGATGCCGACAGCCGTTCCGCTCGCGCCCAGCAGCGCAAGGAACGGCCCGGTCGATGAGCGCATGCCTTCATACGCCATGTCCGCAAACAGGCTGACGATGCCGAACGCGACGATAAAGGCGAGGCCGGAGCGTTTGTCGAAGGTTTGGACGGTCATGCACCACCCGCTGTCATGGCCCGCCGGAGTGCGGGCCACCCAGTGGGATAAATGATTTTTGATGAAAATCGCAGCATCATTTCATGCGATGTCTGCACGATAATGCAAGTGTCATCTGTATGGCCGCACTTCGGCGGGCCATACAATGAAGTTTGAGCTTAGGCCCTGAGCGTGCCGCCGGTCGCCTTTATCACCGCCGCGACGATCTTGCCTGCGATGGCTTCGATCTCGGTATCCGTCAGCGTCTTGTCTTTCGGCTGTAGGCGTACTGACACCGCAAGGGACTTCTTGCCTTCGGTCACGCCTTTGCCCTCATAGACGTCGAACACATCCGCGCGTTCGATGAGATCGCGCTCGGCGCTCTTGACCGCTTTCAGCACGGCATCGGCGCTGATGGTGTTGTCGACCACAAACGCGAAGTCGCGCTCGACCGGTTGGAATTGCGACGGCGCGAACAGGGAACGCGCTTTCGATTTGGCCTTGGAGTCCGGAATCGCGTCCATGAACACTTCGAACGCCGATACGGGGCCTTTGAGATCGAATGCCGTGAGAACTTTCGGGTGCAACTCGCCGAAGTAGGCGAGCGTCTTGGGACCAAGTGCGAGCGTTCCCGAACGGCCGGGATGATACCAGGCCGCGGCGCCTTGCTTGATAGGCGCAGTCATCGGACCGTTCATCGCGGTTTCGAGCGCGGCCAGCATGTCGGCCTTTGCATCGAACGCATCGGGTGCGTGGCCGGATTTCGTCCAGCTCTTCGCGCCTACGCCAGAGCGAATACCGGCAGCGACAGTCTTCTGTTCGCCTGGCATGCCGCTTTCGAATTGCGCGCCGAGTTCGAACAGCATCACGTCATTGAAACCACGAGCGGCGTTGCGCTGCGCGGCCGCCAGCAGTGACGGCAAGACGCTTGGACGCATCGCATCGAGGTCGGCGGCGATGGGATTTTGCAGTTGACGCGCCTCGTCGCCACCGCCGAACAGCTTCGCATGACCGCGCGGAATGAACGAGAAATTCACCGTCTCGTTGAAACCGCGCGCAGCGAGCGTGCGCTTGACGATACGGCAGCGGCGTTGCGCCGGCGTGAGTGTCGAGCGCGCAATCACGCTCGGACGGCTCATCGGCATAGACGGCACTTTGTCCAAGCCATAAATGCGGACAACTTCTTCAACAAGATCGGCGCTGCCGACAACATCGTTGCGCCACGATGGCGGCACGACGGTCATCGGATCGTTGCCTTCGACCGTGAAACCGAGCGCGCCTAGGATGCGAACGATCTCGTCACGCGGCACGTCGATACCGGCGAGTTTCTTCACCGCTGCTGGCGTGAAACTGATGTTGCGCGTCCAGTTCGGTGTCGCGCCGGCGACGACAACTTCTGACGGTTCGCCACCGCAGAATTCGAGAATCATCTTCGTCGCAAGTTCGATACCTGGCAGCACGAACTCCGGATCGACGCCCCGCTCGAAGCGGTAACGCGCGTCCGATACGATGCCGAGGATTCGTCCTGTGCGCGCGATGCGAACCGGATCGAACAAAGCGGACTCGATGAACACATCCGTCGTCGTATCTGTGCACGACGAATGTTCGCCACCCATCACACCGCCGATGCTTTGCGCGCCCGCATCGTCCGCGATCACGACCATTTCGCTATCGAGCGTGTAGGTCTTGCCGTCCAGTGCAGCGAGATGTTCGTCGTCTTTGGCAAAACGTGCGCGCAGATTGCCCTTCAGCTTCGCCGCATCGAACACATGTAGTGGACGTCCACGATCGAGCGACAGGAAGTTGGTGACGTCCACGAGCGCCGAGATCGGGCGCAGTCCGACAGCCTTCAACCAATCCTGCAGCCATTTCGGCGATGGCCCGTTCTTCACACCACGTATGAAGCGGCCTGCAAACATCGGTGCGGCGTTCTCTGCGCCGAATGGAAAATCGAGCTTGGTGTGAATGGGCGAAGTGAATTTGCCGGGCACCGGCGACAGATCGCCATCGCGCAAACGGCCCATGCCGGCGGCTGCGAGATCGCGCGCGATGCCATAGACGCTTGCCGCATCGCCGCGGTTGGGCGTCAGCGAAATGTCGATGACAGGATCGTTGAGGCCGAGCGCTTTTGCAGCGGGCTCGCCAACTTTCGCGTCGGCCGGAAGTTCGATGATGCCGTCGTGTTCATCTCCGAGCAGAAGCTCGCGGATCGAACACAACATACCGCGCGATTCCACGCCGCGGATTGTGCCGATCTTCAGTTCCGCGCCGGTCGCTGGAATGACTGTGCCCGGTTTTGCGAACACAGCCTTCATGCCGGTGCGCGCGTTCGGCGCGCCGCAAACCACCTGCACCGGCTCTCCGGCACCCGTGTCGACCATACAAAGCTTCAGCTTGTCGGCATTCGGGTGTTTCTCCGCCGACACGACATACGCGACGGTGAAATCCTTCAGCCGCGTGCCGGCATCTTCGACCGATTCTACTTCAAGGCCGATGGAGGTGAGTTTGTCGGTGATTTGCTGCGCGCTCGCATCGGTGTCGAGCGGGGCTTTCAGCCAGGAGAGCGTGAATTTCATCGGCTCAACCCTCCATCGAGAGTTGGCACATCGAATGCGGAGAAGCCGTAATGTTTGAGCCAGCGCACATCGGATTCGAAGAGCGGGCGAACGTCTGGAATGCCATATTTCAGCATTGCGAGGCGATCGAGGCCACCGCCGAATGCGAAACCTTGATATTTCGTTGGATCGATGCCGCACATTTCCAGCACGCGCGGATTGACCATGCCGCTACCGGCGAGCTCCAGCCAATCATTGCCGGTGCCGAACACAATGCGGCCCGGCACGGAACGATCGCAGCGCAGATCCCATTCTACGCTTGGTTCGGTGAACGGGAAGTATGACGGACGGGCGCGCAGCTCGACTTTATCGACCTCGAAGAACGCTTTGTAGAATTCTTCCAGCACCCATTTCAGATTGGCGAGGCTCGATGTCTCGTCGATCACCAGGCCTTCGTACTGATGGAACATCGGCGCATGCGTTGCGTCCGATTCAAAGCGATAAGTGCGGCCCGGTGAGATGATACGGATCGGTGGCTTCTGCGTCAGCATCGTGCGTACCTGCACCGGCGATGTGTGCGTGCGAAGGACATGGCTCGAGCCATCCTTCTGCTTCGCCATATAGAACGTGTCGTGCATCTGCCGCGCGGGATGATCCGGCGGGATGTTGAGCTTGGTGAAATTGTTATCGTCGAATTCGATATCCGGGCCTTCGGCGACGGCGAATCCGAGATCGCCGAAGATCGCGGTGATTTCATCTAGAACCTGCGAAACCGGGTGGATCGTACCTTGCGGTTCAGGACGCGCGGGCAACGTGACATCGACGCGTTCGCTTGCGAGGCGCGTGTTGAGTGCGGCATCGCCGAGCGCGGATTTCTTTCTGGCAAGTGCATCGCTCACGCGATCGCGCAGTGAGTTGATCAGCGGGCCTTGCGTCTTGCGTTCATCCGGCGACATGCCGCCGAGCGTTTTCAGAAGCTCGCTGACCGAGCCTTTCTTGCCCAACGCCGCAACGCGCACTTGTTCCAGCGCCGCTTCATCGGAAGCCGCGCCGATAGCAGAAAGAAGTTCTGTCTCTAATTTGGAAACGTCGGCCATATCGAATCTCTTCCACTATCGTTTTTATCCGTCATTGCCCGGCTTGTCCGGGCAACCCAATTTTCTTTTCGGAAAATGGGTCGCCCGCATGAAGCGGACGATGACAAAAAGAGAGGTGGAAGGCGAAACGAACGAGACTTACTTGCTGGCCTGATCCACCAGAGCCTTGAAGGCTGCGGGCTCGTGGATGGCGAGGTCCGAGAGCACCTTGCGGTCGATCTCGATGCCGGCCTTTGCGAGCCCGCTGATAAATCGGCTGTAGGTGAGCCCGTGTTCGCGGCAACCGGCGTTGATGCGCTGGATCCAAAGCGCTCGGAAATTCCGCTTCTTCAGCTTGCGGCCGATGTAATTGTACTGCAGCGACTTATCGACCGCGGCGTTGGCCGTGGTGATGTTGTTCTTGCGGCGGCCATAGAAACCCTTCGCGGCCTTGAAGACTTTCTTGCGGCGGGCGTGGCTGGGTACGGCGCGTGGAGCACGTGACATGGTTCAGGTCTCCTAGCAGTCGTACGGCATCCAGCGGCGGATGCGCTGGGTTTCGGATGGCGAAAGCACCGAGGTGCCCTTCAACTCGCGGAGCGAACGCTTGGATTTGCGGATCAAGCGGTGGCGGTGGTTTGCCTGGCCGGTTTTGATCTTGCCGCTCGCAGTGAATTTGAACCGCTTCTTAGCGGATGATTTCGTCTTCAGTTTGGGCATTTCGGTCTCCTGATTGATGGGTGGCCGGATCGAGCCCGGTCATGGACCATTTTCGGGTCGCCTTGGCATGCCCTTACGCCAGGCGGCCCCGAAGGAGGGCGGGTCATATACGGGAAGACGGCTTTTGTGCAAGGCAGGAAGTCGCGCCCGACCTATTTTTTCTGGCCGCCGACTTTTTGATTTTGGGTGACCTGATTGGGGGATTCCCCGGTGACACCAAAATCGCCGGACCTGCTCCGCGTCTCTGCCAGATTGAACCCCTCGGCGTGAAGACCGCGTTTGAGCAGCTCGCGAATCGCGGCGGCCCGGCTCGGCATGCGCTTGTCGAACCGCCAATTGTCCACGGCAGTAAGCTCTTCTTCGGTCAGCATGATTTGTAGGCGTTCGCCCCGTGTCAAATCGGCCATTTCCCGTCACCCCTTGCGACTTGCTAATTTATATCAAGATACTCATAAACAGTACAAGACACCCGTTGTCAGCAATACGCGGAATAATGGGAGTTGGTTCCATCAGGCTGCACCGCAAGAGTAGCCGAATTAGTACTTAACTGTCTGATTTCATTATATAATTTGCCTTGCGCCGCCGATGAAAATTGTTAGACTAGATCCCGGGCGATATATGGAGGCTTCGATGAAAATGGATTCAGCCCTCGCACCAAACGCAGGACCGCCGTTCGATAAACAGGTTTTGGGAGCTAGCGTCGATCTGGGTGCCTTCCTGATCGACCGTTGTCAGAGTCTGTCCAGCCAGTTCCCGGGCCGGGTAAATTTCGTTCAGCGTTTTGAAAACGACCTGCATGTGACCGGAACTACTGCGCAAGGCATCGGTGAGATCTTGAACCTGTCAGTGGAAAACACTGTGCGGCATGCACACCCCGCAGGTCTTAGCGCGCTCGTGGCATTGGACGTGCGCCGTCTTCCTGATGGCTGCGTATATGTCGATATTACGGATGACGGTGTTGGCCTGCCGGAGAACTTCGATGTGGCGGCCAATGCGGGTAAGGGATTTGTGTTTATGCGCCAGCGCGCGGAATCGCTGGGCGGCAAACTTGCTATTCAAACCGGACCGCTCGGCATGAGCGTGAAGTTTACGCTGGCGGCGCAAGCGAACGACGCGTAGCGGCTAGTCAGACGGCTCAGCTGATAGACCTCAGGTCCGCTAGCACATTGTTGGGCGCGAACGCGCGGGTTAGCATCGGGCATTCCTCGAGGCGGGAGCGTCCATGTTTGAAGAATTCAAAAAATTCGCAATGCGCGGCAACGTCGTCGATTTGGCGGTCGGTGTCGTTATCGGCGTCGCGTTCGGCGGCATTGTCAGTTCCTTGGTGAAAGACATCATCATGCCTCCGATCGGTTATGCGATGGGCGGACTGGACTTCTCGAACTTCTTCTTCACGCTAAAGGGCCCGATACTTCCGACCCTCGCCGAGGCTCAAAAAGCCGGCGCGGTGACGATCAACTATGGCGTCTTCATCAATACGATCATCAATTTCCTCGTCGTCGCGATCGCTTTGTTTGTGCTGGTGCGTGGGATCAATCGCTTGCAAACAGAAAAGCCTGCCGATCCGGCCGCTACACCGCCGCCGCCGGACGATGTGGTTCTGCTGCGCGAAATCCGCGATCTGCTGAAAGCGAGGGCGTAAGAGATGCGTTCGCTCGTAATGCTGGCTGGCGTTGCAGCCACTTTGGCAACGCCGGTATTCGCCGATGATGCCAACACAACAGCCATGAACAAAGTGGCCGCTGGCTTTTACACGGCGTACCGGACATTCAATCCGTCGGACGGCATTCCCGATGCCAAAGGTCGCGCAAAGTACGATCCGTTCATCTCGCCCGGCCTGGAGGCATTGCTGAAATCCGGCGACGACGCGGAAACGAAGTTCGCGAAAGAGAACAAAGATTCTCCGCCGATGGTCGAAGGCGATCTATTCACATCGAATTTTGAAGGCGCGACGGCGTTCAAGATCGGCGCGTGCACCGGTGATGAGAAATCCGGCAAGTGCGCGGTGATGCTCACCTACGATCCGGGCAAAACTAACAATCCGAAAGATAAGCCTTTCAATTGGACGGATGCGGCCTATCTGGTGAACACGCCAGCAGGTTGGCGCGTTGACGACATTGGCTATGGCGGAACCTGGGATTTCGGGAATAAGGGCCGGATGCGGGATACGCTCAAAGTGGTCATCCACGATGCCAGCAATTGAGGCGTAACAATTCGGGCTC